>CAZBEY010000039.1:0-4139 GCA_964491015.1 uncultured bacterium
AAAAGTGTTTACTGTTCATCAAATAATTAATAGTGTAATTTCACATTCAATTATTAAAGATAAAAAATATCAATGACAACACTTGCACTATTAGGCGGTCCACCCGTCCGCACAAAACCATTCCCAACCTGGCCAAGAACATCATCTTCATTAGGGGACAGTGTATTAAAAACACTGGAAAATGAAAATTGGGGTGTGGGAAGTGAAGCCATTACCCGGTTTGAAGAATCGTTTGCGGTGTTTCAAGATGCGAAGTACTGTATAAGTACAAATTCCGGAACCGCAGCCCTTTGGGTAGCCCTGAAAGCAGCCGGCGTCAAAGCAGGGGATGAAGTCATCATTCCCGCCTACACTTTTATTGCCACTGCTTCAGCAGTACTGATGGCAAATGCCATTCCCGTTTTTGTTGATATTGATGAAAATACATTTAACATTGATCCCCATTTGATTCAAAAGGCAATTACGGAAAAAACAAAAGCAATCATGCCTGTACATATTGGAGGTAATCCGGCTGATTTAGATTCAATTATTAATATAGGGAATCAATATAATATTCCTATCGTGGAAGACGCTGCCCAAGCTCACGGCGCAGAATGGAAAGGAAAAAAAGTTGGAGCCATTGGGCTGGGTGGAATTTTCAGTTTTCAGACTTCCAAAAATATGACTGCCGGGGAAGGCGGCGCCATCATCACCAACGATGAACATTTTAAAGAAGCGTGTTTTTCTTATCATAATTGCGGAAGAGTTAAAGGGGGTGAATGGTATGAACACCAGCATCTTGGCGGGAATTTTCGGTTGAACGCATTAGCAGCTTCATTATTAACTCCACAGCTGAAAATGATTGACGGCGATATGGAACTTAGAGATAAAAATAAAGAAAAACTCGACAATGCATTAAAACAGATTGATGGCTTTGAAGTGACAGAATCATACCCACAGACCACCCGGTCAGCCCATCATTTATATATCCTGAAATATAAAAAGGAAAAATTTAATGGAATTCACAGGGATATTTTTTTTAAAGCCATGCAGGCAGAAGGTGTCTTTACGTATGCAGGATATAAACCGATTTACAAGGAACAATTGTTCATAACGGATCCAGAAGAATATCCGTGGTTAAAAGATTATGATTATGCATCCATGTCGTTACCAATAACTGAAAGAATATGTCATGAGGAATCGGTTTGGCTGAAGCAGAATCATCTTCTTGGAAACGATAAAGATATTCAGGATATCATTGATGCATTTGAAAAAGTAACATCCGTGATTAAAAATCACCCTGAAAAACTATTAAATAGCTAATCAGAAAGAAAATATAATGAACGAAATTGACTTGAAAAAATTATTAAGCGCAGTGGATGTTCCTGCCGATTGGGTAGGAATCAGGGAAGTTCGGGAAGTGACAACCACACGGTATGTTCGTGATGAGCATCCCCAGGCGAATTCCAGAGCCGCTACCCATGGAATCATGGTTGAAGTACTTGCCAAGGGACAATTTGGCTATTGTGCTGTGGGTAGGATGGATGAAGCTGCTGTAGCAGAATCTGCGAAGAAAGCATACCAACAGGCTCTGGCTGCATCAGAATATGCTGTTTATTCGTTTACTCAAGATGCGCGCCCGCCCCACAAAGGGTCCTATGCCACATCGGTAACAAAAGATTTTGATTCGCTTTCAGCCGGGGATATTAATGATCTCCTCATTAACATAAATAAAAAATTAAAGGTCTCCGGTAAAATTATTTCTGCCAATGCATACGGTGTTACCTTAGATGTACTCCATCGATTTGTGAGCTCCAATGGAAGTGATATTTCCCAGGATTTTATCATTACATACTTGGAAATGCAAGCCACAGCGCAGGAGGGTTCAGAATCACAAACCAGATCAAATGGAGGAAGGGGAAACGCCCGGCAATTGGGTCTCGAAGCATTTGATGAAGAAACGGCCCTTTCACTGGCCCAAAAAACCGGATCCCAGGCAGTGGAATTATTATCCGCAGAAAATTGTCCCACAGGCACATTTGACCTGGTACTGGCTCCGGATCAGATGATACTGCAAATTCATGAGAGTGTTGGTCATGCACTGGAAATTGATCGAATTCTTGGTGACGAGCGAAATTATGCCGGTTGGAGCTTTGTACACCTTGAGGATTTCGGGAAATTGCAATATGGCTCACAACTGATGAATGTAACATTTGATCCAACGGTACATTCCCAATTGGCCTCCTATTCTTTCGATGACGGCGGATTAAAGGCCGAACGAGAATATATTATCAAGGAAGGTAAATTACTCCGAGGATTGGGCGCCAAAGAGAGTCAAATCCGTTCCGATGCTCCGGGGGTTGCTAATTTTAGAGCCTCTTCATGGAATCGGCCTCCAATCGACCGAATGGCTAATTTAAATCTTGAACCGGGGGTATCCACATTCGATGAAATTATTTCCTCAGTTGAATACGGTATCATGATGGAGGCAAATCGATCCTGGTCTATTGATCAGTACAGAAACAAGTTTCAGTTCGGGTGTGAATATGGGCGTTTGATTGAAAACGGAAAATTGACAAAAACGGTGAAAAATCCCAACTATCGCGGTATTTCAAATTCTTTCTGGGCAGATCTTGCAATGGTTGGGAACAAAGAGACATTTGAAATATACGGTACTCCGAATTGTGGAAAAGGAGAGCCGAATCAGGTAATTCGTGTTGGCCATGCGTCACCGGTTTGTCTGTTTAAAAATGTTGATATTTTTGGAGGCGCATAATGGAACAATTATTTAACCAACTTAATAAAGTCTTAATGAGTCAGCTGATTGAAGGTGAACATTTAAAACTTTCATTCAGTGGAGAAAATAGTCAATATATTCGAATTAATAATCATAAAGTGCGGCAAACGGGTCTGGTTAAAGAAAGGAATTTGAGTTTAACTATCATACAAAATTCCAGAACATGTTCAGGTTCCCTCACATTGAGTGGCAATCTGGAAAATGACTTAGATAATGCTTTAACTGAGCTGAAGCGATTAAGAAATGAAGTTAAACAATTACCGGAAGATCCATTTATATCATTACCAAAAAATATGGGCTCGAGCCGCTCAATAGCCCCTACGGACTTGTTGGATGAAGAAAAAACTATTTCAGCAATAATGCCGTCATTAAAAGAATTGGATATTACGGGAATTTGGGCATCGGGTATTGTAGCTCGCGGAACGGCGAATTCAGCCGGACAAAAACACTGGTTTCAGTCCGGGTCATTCAGTCTGGACTCTTCCTTTGTCACACCCGGACACAAAATGGTTAAGGGCACTTTTGCAGGATCCTCGTGGAATCAAGCTGAATATGAAAAATTTATTGAAAATTCCCGCAAAAAGCTGGAAATCATGAATCGAAAGCCGATTACATTGAAACCGGGGAATTACAGAACATGGTTCGCACCGACTGCCGTTGGTGAATTTATAAACATGTTTTCATGGAACGGACTGAGTGAAGGATCCATTCGACAGGGTAAAAGCGCATTCTTGAAAATGCACAATGAAGGCGCAACACTTTCTGAAAAATTTTCTCTTGCAGAAGATTTCAGCTCCGGAATGGTACCCAGATTTAACACGGATGGTGAAGTGGCACCTAAAAAATTGGACTTAATCGAAAATGGACGATTAGTAAATACACTAATATCAACAAGAACAGCGAAGGAGTATGGAATGGAATCCAATTTTGCTGATCCTGAAGGTGAATATCTTAGAATGCCCGTGATGGAGACAGGTGAGCTGGATGAACAGAACGTACTGAAAGCAATTGGCACCGGGCTTTATTTATCCAATCTGTGGTATTTGAACTGGAGCGATAATATTAATGGCAGAATTACCGGCATGACTCGGTACGCTTGTTTCTGGGTGGAGAATGGTGAAATAGTAGCTCCCATTGAATCCATGCGTTTTGATGATACATTGTATAATTTCTTTGGTAATGAATTGGAAGCTGTCGGAAGTAAAGCAGATTTTCTCCCAACCGTAGAAACTTACTATGAAAGACAGATAGGCGGAACTTTTTGTCCGGGTATACTTGTTAGCTCTTTTTCATTGACGCTTTAACTAACAAATCCCTTGAGAATCCAGCCATTCCCGTCCAATGCCTGACTTTAAGTATCGTT
>CAZBEY010000039.1:4239-17936 GCA_964491015.1 uncultured bacterium
CTAAATTTCGGAGGACATAAACATAATACATTTGATTGTGCCCGGGACTGGAGTCCCTGCCTGCCGGCAGGCAGGGAACCAGCACTCAAATCCCTTGAGAATCCAGCCATTCCCGTCCAATGCCTGACTTTAAGTATCGTTCTCTGGCAATAGCTTCTGCCCTTGTATTGAATTTTTCATAATACACTAAATGCCAGGGTTTAAATGCTTTAGTGGATTTTACTTTACCGTAATTATGGTCAATTAATCTCAGAGGTATACTCTGGCAATGTCCAATGTATCGATAATGATTAACTAAATTTCGGAGGACATAAACATAATACATTTGATTGTGCCCGGGACTGGAGTCGAACCAGCACATCCTTGCGGACACTAGACCCTGAACCTAGCGCGTCTACCAATTCCGCCACCCGGGCATTAAATTTGCCCGCGATATTAGCGTTTATCGTCGAATCTTTGCAAGGTTTAAACTTGTAAACCCCTATCAAAAATTACTATTTTACCTGTCAGTATTTTTCACATGGATATCAAAGTTGTCGCACGGAATAAAAAGGCTTTTCATGATTATCACATTCTTGATCGTTATGAAGCCGGAATCGAACTCATTGGGAGTGAGGTGAAAAGTCTCCGCGAAGGAAAAGCAAACCTGAAAGAATCTTTTGTGGTTGTGAACAACGGTGAAGCTCATTTAGTTGGAATGCATATTGCTGCATACTCACATACAGGTTATGGTGGTCATGAACCGTTGAGAAAAAGGAGATTGCTACTCCATAAACGAGAAATACAAAAATTATATGCAAATATTGCGCAAAAAGGGCAAACCATTGTTCCGTTAGAAATATATTTCAGCGAAAAAGGGAAAGCTAAAATAGAAATTGCGTTAGTGAAGGGAAAGCGACAGTTTGCAAAAAAACAAGTGTTAAAAGAGAGAGATATTAAACGAGAGACTGAAAGAGAGTTGAGTAGACGACGATGAGTTTTATTTCCATCGATAAACAATTAGATTTAATCAAAAGGGGCGCTGATGAAATTATCCCTGAAAAAGAGTTGCTTGAAAAGCTGAACAGGTCAAAGAATGAGAATAAACCGCTCATCATAAAATTAGGGTGTGACCCTAGTCGACCGGATCTACATATCGGCCATGGTGTTGTATTGCGGAAAATGAGACATTTTCAAGATTTAGGTCATCAGGCGATTTTGGTGATTGGAGATTTTACTGCCATGATCGGCGACCCATCAGGTCGAAATAAAACAAGACCCAATCTCACTTTAAAAGAAGCCAGAGTCAATGGGGAATCGTTTGTTGACCAGGCAAAAGTAATACTAGATATCAAGACACTTAAGATTCAATATAATAGCGATTGGCTGAATGTAATGAGTTTTAGTGATGTAGTGGGGTTGGCCAGTAAATACACTGTCGCCCGTATGCTGGAACGGGATGATTTCACGAAACGCTATCAATCTGAAATCCCCATTTCCTTACACGAATTTTTATATCCACTAGCCCAAGGGATGGATTCTGTTGAATTGAGAGCGGATGTTGAGCTGGGAGGTACAGATCAGAAGTTTAATCTGCTGGTCGGTCGAGATTTGCAGCGGGAATATGGACAGGAACCTCAATGTATTGTTACCATGCCGTTACTTGAAGGCACAGATGGCGTGGAAAAAATGTCCAAATCTTATGGGAATCATATTGGCTTATTGGATTCTCCTGAAGACAAATATGGAAAAATCATGTCTATTTCCGACAAAATGATTATAAAATATTTTCAATTAGCGGTTGATGCTGATCAGGAAAAAGTAAATTTGGTGGAAGCACAATTGTCAAATAAAAATACCAATCCGAGAGATGTGAAAAGGGAATTGGCAAGGTTACTGGTTAAACTCTATCATGGAAAGGAAGCAGCATTAAAAGCAGAAAATCATTTTGATCATGTGATTGTTAGTAAAAATATTCCTGATAAAATTGACGAATATATCTTAAATGAGTCGTCATTGCTTGTCGATATTATAGCAGCATCCGGACTAACAAAAAGTAAAGGTGAAGCACGCAGGCTGATTAAACAAAATGCAGTTAAAATCGATGGAACAACCTGTGTTGATATCAATCAAATGCTTAACCCGGGAGTTGAGACGGTTATTAAAGTAGGAAAACGACGATTTTTAAAGGTAAAATAATGAAAAAGCGACTGTGGCTGCCGTTGGCAGCCTTTTTAATATTAGCGTGTTATGGAAGTACGACACCTAATAAACCTAAATTAGTTATATATATTGTTATCGACCAGCTACCGGGAGAGCTATTTCAACGAATTGAAGGTGAATTCTCTGGTGGATTCAAATGGCTGTTAGATCATGGGATTGAATTTCGAAATGCCCATCATGAGCATGGGTACCCGGTAACCGGTGTCGGTCATTTTGTGCTTGGATCGGGTCTTTATCCCGGACCGGTGGGAGTTTTGGGGAATTCCTGGTATAACCGAGAATTAAGAAAATCGATTTATTGCGTAGAAGATTCCTTAGCAAAATCTGTTGGAGGAGTAGGAAAAGGCAGATCATATCGACAAACTCATGCAACGGCAATTGGTGACTGGATGAAAAATGCAGATCCAAAATCCAACGTGTTCACCGTCGCCGGAAAAGATAGAGCAGCTGTTTATTTGGGTGGTAAGAATCCTGATTTGGCTATTTATTATAATTATAGTGGCTCGTTTATTACTTCTGATTATTATGCAGATAAATTACCTGATTGGTTGATTGATTTTAATCAGACCCTGAACTTTTCCTCTTATCGTGATTCTGTATGGGATCATATTGCTCCAACTGATTATTATCAAAAAAATGGTACTATTGACGATTTTAATGGTGAAGACGATTTATTTAACAACGAATCATATTCGCCGACGCTACCGATTAGTATGAAAGATAAGTCAATTGATGAAGTGAATAAGTACATCGCAGCTACACCTTGGTTTGACAGAACTGTTTTGGAATTAGCTGAACGAATAATAAGGTTTGAGCACCTTGGAGCTGATGACCATACTGATCTATTATGTGTCGGCTTATCAGCAGCAGATTGGATTGGTCATAATAACGGACCTCATTCCCATGAAATATTAGATTACTATATGCGAATAGATCAAAATTTGATGAAATTTATTCGTCTGGTTGATTCTGATATTGGGCTGGAAAATGTCATTTTTGTCATGAGTTCAGATCACGGGACAATGCCCCTACCGGAATATTTACAATCAAAAGGAATGGATGCCGGTCGGATCCAATATCCTGTTTTTAAGGAGAAAATCGCTAATATTATCCAAGAAACACATGATGAAATAACATTTGAAGCAGGTGGTTTTTATTTCCCGATTGATTATAGTGAAAAGCAGGAAATGACAGCATTGGAAATGATTAAAACTGAACTTGAAGGGATGGCGGCAATAGAAAGAATTATTACAAAAAAAGAAATAATGAATATGAATGGAGTTTATTCTTTCGAAAGAAGAATGAAGAATATGATTCATCCGAAAAAAAGCGCTGATGTTTTTATTTTAATGAAAAAATATTATTGTTATAAATACCCATATGGGACCAGTCATGGCACTCCCTACGACTACGATACTCATGTGCCGCTGATATTTTCAAATCTCCAAATAAGGCCCCAGAAAGTAGAACGACCAATCGCTTCTGTCGACATTGCTCCATCCGTTGCAGCCAAATTAAACGTACCTATTCCAAAAGAGGTTGATGGAAAAATATTATTTGAAATTTCAAACAAATGAAATTATGCAGCATATGTAAATCGTTCGATGATATCAAAGCGGTCGACCATGTATCCTTGCACATTGAAAAAGGCGAGGTGGTTGGGCTGTTAGGTCCAAATGGCGCTGGAAAAACGACTATTATCCGAATGATGATGGGAATCATTGAACCAGACAAAGGTGAAATCCTCTGGGCTGACCACGCCATCAACAGACAAGACCGGGTCAAAATGGGGTATTTGCCAGAAGAGCGGGGATTATATCAAAAGCAAAAATTAAAAGAATCCCTCATATATTTTGGTCGTCTTCGTGGCGGAAAGGATAAAGAAATATCACAGGAAATCGATAAATGGCTTTACCGATTTGGATTTGCTGAAATGGCTCATAAAAAGATTAAAGAATTGTCAAAAGGTAATCAGCAAAAAGTCCAGTTTATTTTAGCGCTGTTACACAATCCTGAATTTGTGATTCTTGATGAACCTTTTACCGGCTTGGATCCATTAAATCAGCTATTGCTAAAAGAAATAATAAAAGAGAAGAGCGAAGACGGAGTTACCTTCATATTTTCCACTCACCAGATGGAGCAGGTTGAACGATTATGTTCAAATATTTGCTTGATAGACAAAGGGAAAGTACTCGTTAACGGTCCTTTGTCTGACATAAAAGAAAAACACGGTGAAAATGCAATTACTGTCCAATATGAAGGAAGTTTGGCAGAAACTGAAGTAACCCAGTTCATTCCGGAACCAAAAATTGAAAATGGAGAACTTTCCGGTGTTTTGCAAAGCTCATCAAAAGAATTCATTCATTGGTTGAACCAAAAAGTCTCAATCCTATCTTTTGAAAAAAGTGCACCATCATTAGAACAAATCTTTATTGAAGAAGTACGAGGGGTATCTTGACTAGAATTTTGCACATAATGAAATGGGAATTTGGTGTACGATTACGTTCAAAGATATTTCTCATATCTCTATTTATGCCTTTGTTAATTATCAGTATCAGTATCATACCTTCATTGCTGATGGATAAGGGAAGCGATGAGACGATAAGCTTGGGAATTGTGGAACAAACTCAATTAATCAGTGAAGGTTTTGAATTGAATCTCCAAGATAAGTATCACACTTTGAGCGGTGAATCGAAATATTGGGTTACAAATTTCAATCTGTTAAATAATGCAAAAACAGCGCTCCAGGAAAAGTCAATCGACGCTATTATGATCATTCCTAAAGATATATTGGATTCGTCCAAGGCAACTTACTACGCAAAATCGATAAGCAATTTTAATATTATTAAGGAATTAAATCAGACACTTACCGAAACAGTTATTTCAAAGAGAATAGCCGATAAAGGTGTAGACGCTGAACTCGTTCATACTATTGGGCGGCCTGTAAATATGGCATTGTTTGAAGTGAGTAAAGAAGGTGAAGTCACTGAAGGAAATGAGATGATGGTGTTATTGGGTCCGTTTTTCTTTGTGTTCCTTTTGGCAATGGCAGTATTCATCAATGGTCAATTACTTTTACGGAGTGTGATGGAAGAACGGACAAATCGTATGGTCGAAATATTATTATCAGCTGTTTCTCCAAAGGAAATCATGGTTGGAAAAATATTAGGATTGGGTTCCCTGGGACTGGTTCAAATCACTGTATACGTTTTGATGGGTATCGTTTTTGGATTGTATAAGGGAGTTGACGTTGTACGATTAGATGAATTACCCATCCTATTCGCGTATTTTATTACCGGCTATTTTTTCTTTGCTTCCATTTATGCCACAGTAGGAACCTTATTCGACACTGAGCAGGATGCACAGCAATCTATGAGTATCATTAGCATTATTGCCATGATTCCTGTGATTGGTTCATTTTATTTTATGGCAAATCCTAATGCTGCAATTACTAAAGCATTATCATTCTTTCCCCCAATGACGCCATTTATGATGATTCTGCGTATTGGAATTGATGCTGCTGAAACGTGGGAAATATTCCTTACTTTATTGATGATGATTATTTTTATATGGATTATGATGAACATGGCAGGTAAGATATTTAAGACAGCGCTTTTAATGTACGGAAAAAGAGTAACATTTCCTGAAATTTGGCGTTGGATTAATGCCTAAAAAAAATATTCAGAAATTTTATTCAATCGCATTTTATAATTACTCTAAATTGTATGGTTAATGTTGAATGTATTTAGACCCAATTGGAGCAAAAAATGACAGAAAATGTAACCGAATTTACAGATTCAAATTTCGATGCAGAGGTTGTGAAGTCCGAAAAGCCGGTATTGGTAGATTTTTGGGCTGAATGGTGCGGCCCCTGCAAAATGATAGGTCCCATAGTAGAAGAGATCGCCGGGGACTATCAAGGTAAAGTAAAAGTTGGTAAAGTGAATGTTGATGTCAATAATCAGATAGCGATGCAATATCGTATTACCAGTATCCCCAACCTGCTTATTTTTAATAAAGGCGGAGTCGTAGACTCAATTATCGGCGCCGTCCCTAAGCAGGAAATAACAAAGCGCATAGACGCAATTCTATAACAAATAAATAAAAATCATGAATCGAAAGGTCATTATCATTGGATCCGGACCCGCTGGATTGACCGCAGCCATATATGCTGCTAGAGCAAATCTGCAACCCCTTGTACTTGAGGGTAGTCAACCCGGCGGACAGCTGACGATTACGACAGATGTCGAAAATTTTCCTGGGTTTCCCGATGGTATTATGGGTCCTGACTTGATGGACTTATTTCGCAAACAAGCACAACGATTTGGTGCTGAATGTCAATTTAAACATGTATCAAATGTAGATTTTAGTCATCGACCATTCACAATCTGGGTTGGTGACGAGAAATACACTACTGAGAGCGTTATTGTCGCTACAGGAGCGACTGCACGATTGATGGGTCTCGAATCAGAATCAAAACTGATGGGACACGGTGTTTCAGCTTGTGCTACTTGCGACGGTTTTTTCTTTAAAGATAAAAAAGTACTTGTTGTTGGCGGAGGTGATTCGGCAGTTGAAGAAGCTAGTTTTTTAACAAAATTTGCTTCTGAAGTTCATATTATTCATAGAAGAGATGAACTCCGAGCCTCCAAAATTATGCAGCAACGTGCATTTGATAATCCGAAAATCAATATAGTATGGAACTCGGTCATAGAGGATATCCATGGTACAGTTGAAACAGGAGTAAAAAGTGTAACATTAAAGGATACGGTCACTAATGAAACGAAAGAAGAATCATGTGACGGTATTTTTATGGCCATTGGTCATTTCCCCAATACGCATTTATTTGAGGATAAACTAGACTTAGATCAAAAACAATATATTGTTACAAAAAATCAAAGTTCAGCCACAAACATAAAAGGAGTTTTTGCCTGTGGCGATGTCCAGGACCATTATTATCGCCAGGCTATTACAGCTGCCGGAAGCGGTTGTATGGCAGCAATTGATGCCGAACGTTACTTAGAAGAAAAAAAACTTATTTAGACCTTCGATTCATCGCTCATTGAAAGGAAGAAAGAGTGATGAATAAAAAAACGCTTATTTACGAAGTAAAAAACCTTCAGCAGGTTTTTAATGATCGCAATACACTCCAGATAGGAAAACTACAGATCCATAAAGGGACTATTTATGGAATAATAGGACCGGTTGGCTCCGGAAAATCATCTTTGTTAAGACACTTGGCTGGATTAGAAAAATCGTCTGATGGCTCTGTTATTTATGATAGCAAGGAGTTTAAGCTAAACTGGATTGGTAAACCAAATCCCCCGAAAGAAATAAAATATGTGGGTATGAACGGTGAAAAAGGAAAGAAAATTGTTTCAAACTATTTCTCCGGGAAACACGGAGAACGGTATGATACGATTAAAAAGAAATATTTTAATATCGGAAATCGAAGATTTATATGGAATCAATCTATGGCTACTTTATCCAATGGTGAGATTTCATGGATTAATATGATTGATGCGATTGAAAGTGATCCTAGAGTACTCATTGTGGATAATTATGCTGTATTATTAGATAATGATTTGGAACGTGATATTGGACGTCGATTAAAAAATATGAATCGTAATCTTGGAACAACAATTATTTTATCCGGTACAGATAGTGAACGAATTCAACAACTTGCTTCTGTAATGGTGTTTTTGGATAATGGACACATTTCTAAAGTACGCTCCAGGAATCAGAAAAGGTTCAATCGTACTTATAATAAAAAAAATTCAAATCGGTAATTTCCTAAGGTGAAAAAATAATATGAAAATGTAAGTAATTTTACAATTCATATTAAATTCAATATCTTATGAAACGAATTTACCGAACACATCACGATCGCATTCTTTCAGGAGTCTGCGGTGGTTTTGCCCATTATTTTAATGTCGATTCATCTATAGTTCGATTAATTTGGATATTCTTCACGCTATTCGGTGGTTCAGGAATTTTGGCTTATATCATGGCGGTAATCATCATTCCTGATGAGTATGAAATGTCTATAAATCGTCAAAATCAAACATCGCTATTGAAAGACGATAAAACAATATTATGGGGAGCGCTGCTCGTCGTTGTTGGAATAATTCTTTTCTTCGAACATAATGAAATCCTAATTAATGCCTGGACAAACTTCTGGGATAGTGGAATTAATATTTTTCTTGCAATCGCAATTCTGGGTTGCGGACTTTATTTATTATATACAAAACGAAATGATATTTCATCAATGATAAATGATGGGACAGGTTTGCCTCTCCATTTATCCGAAAAAAACCGCAAAATTGCCGGTGTATGTGGCGGTATTTCAGAATCCATTAGCGTTGACAGTGTATTTATACGATTTATTTGGATATATGTTACGTTTATGAGCGCCGGTGTCGGAATTTTACTCTACTTAATTCTGGCACTGATTTTACCGTCAGAATCTTCAAAGCATGCTGAATAACCTCTTGAATATTATTAAATTTCAAAAATTTGCAGACAAATTCAGTCAAAAACATGTCTTGGTTGTTGGTGATCTGATGCTGGATTCTTACATGTGGGGAACTGCCAGTCGAATATCTCAAGAGGCTCCGGTGCCTGTCGTTTCTGTTGAACATATTACCCATAATCCCGGTGGAGCCGCCAATGTAGGATGGAATCTTTCATCCCTCTCCGCAAAAGTATCCATGGCCGGTGTGGTCGGTCGTGATATTCAAGGAAATCAATTATTAAATATCATTTCAGAAAAAGGTATAAATATTGACGGTATTGCCAAGGAAGAAAATCGCGATACGACCGTAAAGACACGTGTGATCGCTCAAGGTCAGCAAGTCGTTCGAACTGATATGGAATCTCTGAAACCAATCAAAACCGATTCCGACGAATTTATTGTAAGTTATATCTCATTAGTACTCTCGGAGGTGGATGGTATTATTTTAGCAGATTATAATAAAGGTTTGCTTTCCAAAAACTTAATTCACCGCATTTTAAATTTAGCTTCTCGTCAAAATCTTCCTGTATATGTTGATCCTAAAACGGACAATTTTTATGAATATCAGAACACAAGATTATTTAAACCCAATTCTATAGAGTTTACGGAATCGACGGGTCATGATATTGATTTAAAAACCGTCAATGAGTTAAGAAAAACTTTAAATGTTGAACACTTGTTAATCACAATTGGAGCAGAAGGGATGCTCCTTGTTGCTAATGATAGTGAATTTAAGATTCCGACGAAAGCAAGAGCCGTTCATGATGTATCGGGCGCCGGAGATACAGTAATATCAGTATATACTTTAGCGGATTTGGCAGGCGCCAGTCCCAAAGAAGCAGCCACAATCGCGAACCTGGCTGCAGGTAGAGTATGTGAAGAAGTGGGCGTTGTTCCTATTGATTTGGAAATGTTACAGGAAATAATAAACCATCATCATTCTTAATGCCTGTTTCTGCTCATACAAGTAAAATGAAAAATGGTTGATGCCTACCTACAGATTAGGCAGGGAAGATGACTGATCTAAAGGGGAAATAAAAAACAAACATTCAACCATTTTCCGACCAATCTTCATCCCTGCCGGTATACACAGCTATAAGTTATATATCCATTATTATCTTTTTTACTTCCTAAATTACATTCCATAATGCTTAAAAAAATATTTCACTTTTTATTGATTTCAGTTCTTTTTAATCAAATAAACGCCCAACAAGATAATCGCTATGATCCATTTGACTGGGTACTTTATACACAATTAGGAGATATAACGTCCATCACCGAAGGATATTCCTATTTATACGTTGGAACTGAATTCGGTGGTGTGGTTCGAATCCAACGCTACGGATACTATTTTGACAACTCAATTACCACAGCTCAAGGTCTAAAAGAGAACAATGTTTCTGCTGTTCATTTTGACCACTCAACAGGAAATTTATGGATTGTCACACAGAATTATATTCATTCAAGTCATACTCGTGAGGGGAGCTGGTCTATCAACCGAATTCAGGAATGGGGGTTACCATCCAATAGCAAAATAGTACAAATGGGTTCGTCCAAAGATTACATCTGGATCCAGTTAGGGACTTCATTTGTAAAGTTGGATCATATTTCCGGAATTTTCCTCGGTGCTTTTCCTTATCCCGATGAAGAGTCTATTGACTGGAGTGAATGTATCAATTATCCAAATTATTCAACCACTGTTCTGAATGAATATTCTTTGACAGATGGGTGGACGATGGTCGGTGACAGTAATATTAATCCATGGGGAAATTATCGTCGAACAACTGTTTTTCACATTGGACGAGAAGGAGATGTTATCCTTGGAACAGAGGATGGTACTATATTTGTTGGTAATAATCAAATGAAACTATTAGAGCCAATAATTGCAGGACTCGGTAATCGGGATACTCAGTTTATTACGGGTGAAAACGGTTATTATTTGGGAGGCCGACGTTCAAATGTAACGCAAGGGTTGACCTATTTTGATCCCAGTCGAAAATTAATTGAAATAGATAGTTTCGAAAATCATATTAATTTAACTCCCGGCTCCTATTACTGTTCAGTGTATCTGAAAGATGAAATTTGGTACGGGGGTAATAATATGATTGCAGTCTATAATGAAAAGGAAGATTTCTGGCGAACATTAGATGAAACAAGAGGATTTTACGGACAAGTGATAAAAGATATGGTAGCCGACAGCGAATATGTCTGGGTGGCATCATCATCCGGTCTGTTTCGAATGAATCAGAATGATAAACGTGTGTATCAATACGGTTTTGAAGAAATATTTGATCATCGATATATATTCGATATTGAACTAATAGATGGTTTACTTTGGGTCGCTTCCGATTATAATTTGAATATCGTTGATTTATCCAAAGAAAAAATAATGAGTCATAAGAATATTGGAATATTAAGCGGTATGAAGGGAATGGAAGACGTTTTATCGGGATTCAAAGTAATCGAAGTTTATAACAATGATGTTATGGTCAGTACAAAACAAGGTGTATGGAATTTTAATAATCGTTCAAAAATATGGACAGAATTAGTCGACGCTTCTGTATTTGCTGGCAAGGAAATCAAAGCGATGGCACGAAATGATAAATATATTTTTCTGGCAACTAATGAGGGTTTCATCCGTTATGATATAAACGATAGATTCATCCGTGATTATCAATATGAATTCCTTGGTAAGATTAATGACCTGAAAGTAGAAAAGAATTATTTATGGCTCGCTACTACTAATGGTTTAATCAAATTTAAATGGACAAAAGATTGAAAATATTAAAAATACTGATCGTCCTATTATTTGCGACTCAAATCGGTTATACTCAAAATGCACGAACACATCGCAAAAACCTCAAAACAAGTAATGTAGAGCAGTTTCACCTTACAATTGCTCCTGTTGCGGATGATGATAAGGATAGAATCATTTTAAATACCTATATTATGATTCCAAGCTATGCGCTGCAGTTTGTCAAGGTTGAGGGAGGGTTTCAATCGAAATTTGAAGCACGCATTTTACTACTGGACGAGGAAGGTCAGCAGATTGATACAAAATCAATATCTCAAACATTAACTGCCAACAATTATTTAGAAACAGTCAGCCGGACGAATTGGTATTATATCGATCATCAGTTTTTGGTTGAAGCAAAGAAATACAAAGTAGTTTGCGAACTGTTCGATCTGGATACTCGTAATAGCGGTGTAAAAGAAAAATTGGTTGATTTAACTGAATATGAATCGGGTTTTGAATTATTTCCACCCATGATAATGAATCAATATAAAGGAACCTGGCAGGGAGGGAAAAAATTACTACCCAGTTTTGAGAATGATATTAATTCACAGCAATCTGCCATACCGATTCATTTATCAGGCAGGGTGGCTGCTAATAATTATACTATACACATGAGATTGAAGGATATGAAGAAAAACCTTGTTGTCCAAATCGATACTACCTTCAATAATTCAGACTTAATTTTTAAACACAAACTAGAGCTGCCTATTGAGGATGTACGTGGCCTGAGAATTAACTTAGAAGTAGTGTTAGAACAAAACGGAGAAACGGAAGAACAACATTTAGAATTAAAAATCAAGCGACCGGGAATATCTACATTCATTCGTGATATTGATGAAGCCATTGATCAAATGAAATATATATTATCTCCTGATGAATTAAAGCAATTAGCAAAAGCCCGTAAAGACGAAAGAGAAGAATTATTCTTCAAATTTTGGAACGATAGAGATCCAAATCCCGGTACAAATGGGAATGAACTCATGGATCAGTACTACATTCGGGTGGCATACGCCATCGAACATTTCACATCGTTTGCACCGGGATGGAGGAATGATATGGGAATGATCTACATTTTATTCGGTCCGCCGGATGACATTGAAAGATCTTTTATGAGCAGCAATCGAAATGCTCATCAAACTTGGCACTATTACAGAGTTAATCGCAGTTTTACGTTTTATGATGAAAATGGGTTTGGTGATTTTCGACTGACGACTCCCTATATCTCCGGTAGAGCCTGGTGAGTAAACTCCAGCGTTTTTCTTATAGCGGACTTGAGTCCTATAAAAAATGTCCGGCTCAATTTAAAATTCGTTATTTAGATAATGTCCGAAAACCGGATGTAGGTATCGAAGCATTTATGGGTGTACGAGTTCATGAGACTTTAGAACATCTATATTTGGAAGCTAAATCTGGGAATGTACTCATCATTGATCATGTTTTAGATTTTTATAAATCATCGTGGGATGACCATTGGCATAACCGAATTGCCATTGCTAAATGGGGAGAAAAGAAAGAAGATTATTTCCGATTGGGTGAGGACTGTATCGCCAGGTTTTATAGGAAAAATCAGCCATTTTCATCGGATGTGGAAGGTATCGAAATTGAGTTAGATTTCATGTTAGATCGTAATCCTGAATATAAAATGAAAGGGATTATTGACCGATTGGATCACAACGGAAATGGTGAATATCAAATCCATGATTATAAAACCGGAAAGCGAGCGATGAGCCAAAAAATGGCTGATAAGGATGGTCAATTAGCCCTGTACCAGATTGCTTTGGAACAGCAAAATGAAAATGTAGAAAATGTTGAATTGGTTTGGCATTTTGTGCGTTATGGAATTGAAGTCCGTTCAAAAAGAACCAAAGAACAGTTGAAACAACTTGCTGATATGTATAAAAAACGTATTGACGAAATTCGTTTTAAGGAAAAAAACGGGGGAGAATTTCCTGCCAAACCAATGATTTTGTGTAACTGGTGTTATTATTGGGAGGAGTGCCCGGCAAAAAAAGGGACAAATCCTTATATCCGCTAGGAGGAATGATGGAGAACGGGATATCTTCAAATCTGATTGAAAATTGGTTCATAGCATCATGCCCCTCCTGGGGTAGATAGGCTTTTTTGAATTGGCATGGTCCACATTTTCGTTGCATTTATTTCAAATGAAAAACTAAAACTTTGCAA
>CAZBEY010000040.1:0-17752 GCA_964491015.1 uncultured bacterium
CCCGGACTTCCTCGATTTTATGAACGATATATTCCTTTTTCTCAATGTCATATGCACCCATTTCAATATTCTTGATGGCGCCAATTCCGGATATTTGACCATTATGAATATCATTATCTTTGCAGACTTGCGTTAATGTGTCCATGATTTTTTCATTTTGTTGTATGTAAACAACGTATGTATCCCCGTCTTGTTTATACTGCATGTTATCCTTTGATTGCTATTTTTATAATCGCTTCTGCATTTTCTAATGCCTGATCCAATTTTGATAATTCTTTTCCTCCGGCAGTTGCAAGATGGGGTCTCCCTCCTCCGCCTCCTCCCATGACGGCGCCAATCTCTTTCGCTAATTTTGGTGCGGTAGTTCCTTTTTCAATTAAATCTTTTGAAACAACGATAACAACCATTGGCTTTTCGCCGGACGAGGAGCCCAGGACACCAATACCCGAATCCATCGCGCCTAATAATTGGTCTCCAAACTGCTTCAGTATATCTAAATCAGCCACATCCATTTTGCGAATGACAACCTTGACTCCATTGATATCGTGTGAATCTTCAATCTCTTTTTTTGCATTAAAAGATATATCGGAAACCTGTTTTCGCTTTAATTCGTTTTCCAGTTTTTTCTTTTGAACCAACAGTTGGTCCACTCTGGTCACCAGGTTTTCGGATGAACAAGCTAATTTCATCTGCAATTCTTCAATCACAGCAGCTTGAGTTTGGACAAATTCAACTGCTTTGGGTCCTGTAACTGCCACAATACGCCGGACACCGGAAGCCAAGGACGATTCTTCAATTATTTTGAAAAAACCAATGTCTCCTGTACGATTAACGTGGGTACCACCGCAGAGTTCTTTCGAAAATTCGCCGATTGATAGAACGCGGACAGTATCGCCATATTTTTCTCCAAAAATTGCGGTTGCCCCTTCCTGTCTTGCATCCTCGTAGTCTTTAATTCCGGTTTCTACATTTGTGTTCTTCAATATTTCAACATTTACAATTGATTCGATTTCACGAATATCATCTGAATTGATTTTTTCATGATGCGTCAGGTCAAACCGAAGATAGTCCGGATGTACCAGGGAGCCGGCTTGATTCACATGATCACCCAGGACGATTTTTAGCGCTCGATGCATTAAATGCGTTGCAGAATGATTTTTGGCTATGTTATTTCTACGCGATTCATCCACAGTACAAACAACCGTATTAGCGGCGTTTTCTTCATTAAAGTCACCTTTACAATAATGAATAAATGAATCATGTTTTTTTTGAATGTCCATGACCGTTAAGTCTATTCCAGTACCAAAGATCGTACCTAAATCGTTCACCTGTCCCCCGGATTCAGCATAAAACGGTGTTTCATCCAAAACGATTAGAATAGATTCGCCCTGGATTGCAAACCGTTTGATGCTTGCATCTGCGTGTAGTAATTCATAACCCAGGAATGTTGAATCCTCACCTTCACTCACTGTTGTCCATTTAATATTCTTCATATTACGCTTGAATTTACCAGAATTCTTTGCTCGTTTCCGTTGCATTTCCATGGCAGCATAAAAACCGTCTTCATCGACCGTCAATCCTGAATCACGAGCCATTAATTGAGTCAGGTCTAATGGAAAGCCATAAGTATCATACAGTTTAAATGCTTCCACTCCGGGAATAATACCGCCAGAAATATTCTTTAACATTTTTTCATAATGAATAATTCCCCGATCCAACGTTTCACCAAAAGAAGCTTCTTCTGACCGGATAACTTTTTCAATATGAACTTTTTTATCACTCAATTCGGGATAGGAATCACTCATAACAGTACAAACCGAATCGACCAATTTAAAAATAAATGGCTTATGTTGATCCAGCATGCGGCCGAACCGGGCAGCACGCCGTAAAATACGTCTTAAAACGTATCCCCTTCCATCGTTTGACGGTAACGCTCCATCGGCAATGGAAAAAGACAGCATTCGAATATGATCTGCTATGACCTGAAACGGAACCGGTGTTTCAGCGTAATTCTTACCTGTCAATTCTTCAATATTTGATATTATTCCGGAAAATAGATCTGTTTCATAATTGCTTGTTTTTCCCTGAAGAACCGACACTATTCTTTCGAGCCCTGCTCCGGTGTCCACATGTTTCTGGGGCAGTTCTTCCAGCGTTCCATCTTCCAAACGATTGCTTTGGATAAATACCAGGTTCCATAATTCCCAATATTCATCAGAATGATTCACACCATCAGCAGATTGATTTGCAATATCTTTGCCTATATAATAATGTATTTCTGAGCAAGGTCCGCATGGCCCCGTTTCACCCATCTCCCAAAAATTATCTTTTTTACCACATTTCAATACCCGACTCGGATCAATATCAGTCACGGTCGGCCATAACAAAAATCCTTCATCGTCTTCTTCATATACTGTAGCCCAAAGGCGGTTTTTATCTAATTTCCATACATCGGTAAATAATTCCCAAGCCCACTTGATCGCTTCTTCTTTATAATAATCGCCAAATGACCAATTCCCCAACATTTCAAAAAATGTATGGTGGAATGTATCTAACCCAACTTCTTCTAAATCATTGTGTTTCCCGCTGACTCGAATGCACTTCTGACTATTGACGACTCGTGGATAGGCTGCTTCATTTTCACCTAGGAATATTGGCTTGAATTGATTCATTCCTGCATTCGTAAATAATAACGTTGGATCATCAATGGGAACCACCGACCCGCTTCGTACAAATTGATGATTTTTCTGTAAAAAGAATTCTATAAATGAATTCCGTATTTCTTTAGCTGTCTTCATATTGTAAACGATGTTTCAATTGTAACAAGATTAACTGTTTCATTACTACCAGATATATTACCATTTCCATCCCAATCACGGAATGACTTTTGAAACGTATAGTTCAATAATAATCCAGATCCGAGTTCAACGCCTGCACGATACCCCATAATTGTACTTTCCGACCGTTTGAATTTTAATGGATGAGGCACATTTCTCTGCTGGTAAAATAATTGCGCATATTGAATCCGACTAATACTTTTTATTAAATCAAATGAAGTAGATAAACTTTGATTTTGACTCGTAAGGAATTTTCCTTTGCCGGCATTCCAATTAGATCCAATTAAGTTTTGATAAGAGACACTCATTTTAAAATACGGGGCAATTTTTAGTCCGAGTTTTGTAAAAGACCCCTTTTGATTTCCGTACCTACCCAATGTTGATTCTTTTGATATTATGTTTGTTTTATCCGTTGTTGTCACTATCGCTGCCCGTTCCAATTCGTAGGTTCTATTCCAATAGCTAAATTCAAACTGACCGTTTGGGATCATACGATATTCTATATTAAATGTTGCAGGACCAAATTGACTGGCAATTCCTATGGGAACCAAGCCAAAACCTAAATTCAATTTCTTTCCATTCCCCGGGTGTACAGTATTCCCCAGCATTTGCGCTGCCTGTGCGTAGATAGACACTAGCATTTTCTCTTGAGCATAAACCGGATATCCGAAGTCCACAGCAATTGCTGCAATTGGATCAGAATTATCAGCAATATTTAACGGTGTTGGCAGCAAAGTGACATCAGGGTCCGGAAGTGAATCATAAAATGTTTCATTGCTAAAATCCTGCCCCACAGCTTGTCCTAATGTTTCCCAAAATGCATGGATCGCTTCCAAATCATATACATCGGGAAACCCATCCCCGTCCCTGTCATATTCATTTGCATGATTATCAGCTAATCCATCACCATCTGAGTCTAACCAATAATGTCCATTACTCGGGAAATGATCCATAAAGTTTGGATAACCGTCTTCATCTGTATCCTTTAAACCTAAATATTGGTTCCGATCAACTACAAATGTAAACCCAACCGGTGTTGAGAATAATTTAGGCATCGTAAGCCGAGCTCCTAACACACCTGCATTTTGCTTAAAATCGTTCACAAAACCCTGAACAGAAACATATTGATTATTTAACCGAATATTCAACCCTATATTCCTCACTTGAGGGTATTGAACCATGTTGGAGTAATCATTAACCAATATTTTATATCCCAAATTAACCTTGTCTAATGAACCGATTTTGAAGTAAAGGGGGTCCTCAATTCTTCCGTAGCTGAGATAATAAATTTTATCGATGAAGGTGTTTTTCCCATTACGGAACGTAGCGAAATTCCAATTTTCATCATAAATATTTCCATCACTATCGAAATAAAATGCAAGATCCCAAGCAATATTTAATTTCCATATAGGAGTTTCCGGGCGCAGCGTGATTTGATTCCACACTTTACCGTCAATGGTGACTGTTCCAAACGAACCGGATGTTTGTTTCTGACCAGTGACAACTACTGACAGGAGTATGAATGTGGCAATCTTGGTTTTCATTACAATAGATTTATTAGCTTGGAAATTACCTGTTCCTTTATCCCCTATTCAACTTCAAAATCTATCATACTTTCATTCAACTAATTATATAAAAAAAGGGGCAGATTATTCCACCCCTTCATTTTCAATGGACAAATAATTACTTTAGGAGAATCAATTTCTTCGACAGCATTTTACTTTCAGTTGTTAATCGGTAAATATATACGCCGGAACTAACTGGATTACCGAGATTATCTTTTGCATCCCAGACAACTGATTGAGTGCCGGCACTTGTAAATCCGTTCACCAACCTACGGACTTCCCTACCCATTAAATCATATATTTTCAGATCAATCTTTCCGGCATTTGGTAACCTGTATTGTATTGATGTAAATGGATTGAACGGATTTGGATAGGCATTATACAGAACAATTTCTGATGGTACAGTAGGGTTATCTTCAATACCTACAATGGGCATTTCCTGATTCAGTACCAGGTGAATATCATCCACAAACCAGCCCCTCGATTCATCGGCTCCATCGGAAGTAAATAATAATCGAATATATAATTCATCCTCATTGATGAAATCACTAATATTTACATATCTGGGTTTCATGATATTGAACCCGTTTACCGTTAGCTCAGTTGACCATGCTCCGTCCATTCCTGCTTTTACCTGGAAATACCCGAAGTCACCGTTGGAAAACATTTCACCCGAGTTAAATGTAAAATATGCTTGGTCAAAATAGGTTAAATTAATGGGCTCCAGCAAATCACATGGATTTTCAGAATTAGGCTCGTAAGATGTTCCCGGGCTGTCATTCAATGTAAATCCTACATCTGGATTGACATATTGCCTGCCCCAAGTGCCAAGATTCCAAGCGTTTAGCTCCAAATCCTTTTCAAAATTCCCGAGAATATAATCATCAGATATCGAAAAATGTTTTGGATCCGACTCATCCGAATTTCCCATGCTTGATACATCAATTACTTTGATCCAGTATGTTATTTCCGTTCCCGGAAGTACATCGGAATAAGTCAATTCCCCTTGATACATGGCAGCGTTAATACCTTGTGTACACAGAACCGACTGTTCGACTCCATTCCCAACTTGCCAAAAGAGATACACCGAGTCAACAGCGATGTTATCCGTTGCTTCAATATTAACCACCTGGACACCATTTGGGTAAAACTGATCATTTATATCTGAAACATAGTGAATGACGGGAAGTTCGGTATCGGTACCAATTTGAAAAGAAAATGTAGCGATTGGGGCTCCGTATGGTTGTGTTACTCTATCGCCCGTTGTTGTTTCGAAGGAAACATAATAGTTCATACTACCATTTTCACCATTTGGAACAAGACTTCCGTAATATTGATTCCCATCAGCCGTCATTCCAGCAGAATCTGTTATTGTACCATTCATACCCCAATGCAGCTTTACAGTCGAATAATCAATTGAATAATTTGAACTTTCAACGATGGCTACTCCCAACGGTATTGATGAAATATTATCCTCAGTATCGTTCAATATTTCAAGTTCAATGTCACCATAAAAAGGATAACTCATGACAAAGAAACCATCTCCGCTAAAATCAGTGGAATAAATGAGACCATTCGCTGTGTATGGATAGGTTCCCCAATTTCCGTTATATAGTCCCGAATCGCCGGGATAAAAATCGTAATATCCCACCTCAACAGGATTTGATGGATCACTCATATCCAAAATTCGTGTTCCATACACATAATATGAAATATATAGTAGATCGTCTTTCCAAAACACATTATGAACAGATTTTGAAGTGGCGTTTGGCTCATTGGGATACCAAGTCGATAATAGATTAATGTTGCTAAAATCACTGATATCAAAAATCCGGATAAAACCACCACTTTCTTCGTCAGCTGTTATGGCATATTTAGAATCTCCGGAAACCCACACGGCATGGCATCCATAATTGCTATAATTGTGTTCTACCATCGTAAAAGGATTTGTTTTATCAGTCACATCTACGATATATAATGTCCCCACATAAATACCGGAGCCATAGAGAGTGTCATTTTTTACATATCCGTCATGAAAATATGTCGTTTCCCAAGACCCGACTTCTCGGGGTTTCTCAGGATTCGTCATTAAATCGAGTATTCTGCAACCACCTGAACTCGTATTTGCACCAAAAATATATGCATATCCATCAGCAATATAAATATTATGTGCCGTGGTAAAGGTAGCGGTATATGACCCTACTTTAACCGGATTGAATGGGTCCTCAAGGTTGATAATATCCAATCCACCTCCTGATTCATTTGTAACATAACAATAATGGTCATGCACTTTAAGGTCACGCCAGGTCGAGGACGCTCCCGGAATAAAACCGACTTCAATCGGGGTAGATGGATTGGTTGATATATCAACGATTGACGTTCCGTCATATCTGCCAACGAGTGCAAATTCATGGCCGTCCGGTGCTGTATATCCCCATATATCACTGCCGTAATCAAATGGCAAATATCCAACAGCCCTCATGTTAGATATTTCATAGTTTTGACTAAATAATATGGTTGTAATTATTAGTAGTGGAATGAATTTCTTCAATATAGCTCCCGGTCTTTTTAATTAAAAGGAAACGATTACTTATTTTATAAGTTTCTATTAAGAATGCTGAGCAAATTTAACCTAAATTTTAATACAATGCTTGATAATAAGACTAAAATGAAAGTGATAATGCTCCCACTGCTGTTCCTCAGTCTTGCTGCGGGATCAAACAGGACAATCATTCAAGATTTAAGAATCGATGTAAAACAAAACGGGTTAATTTTAACACTTCAATCAAACGATGCCGTCAAATATGAAAATATCACCGGTTGGATTAATGAGGATTGGTTTTATTTGACTATTCATGAAGCAATCGGAGATTCGATTTCCATTTCATCTACACATTTTTCATCTCCCATACTCCATATTCAAAATTCAAATTCTGGTGAATCCACACAATTATCCCTTCGCTTGAAGAATCCAATTGATCAATATGACGTCTATTTATCAAATAATAACCGAACGATTCAGGTGGCATTATATTATCCTGCAGAAACCATGATCACCATGCTCGACCAACAAGATCTCAGTGGTTATCAGGAAAAATTAAAGTTACATCATAGGTTAATAAGCGTATCCTACTTCGCAGGTGTAGCGCTTTCAATCAGCGGAATTTTATCCGGGGACGGCTCTTCATCCGGAAACTCTGAATTATCTTTAGGATTGGTAATATTAATCATAACTTATGTATTCGACCATTCATTAGAGCAATCAAATTGATTGAATTACTTCCATATTTTGCCATATTTTACGTTGGCGGTCTGGTACTAATGGGATTATTTATCCGCTTTGTCCTTCTGAAACGCAGAATGAAAAAGCAACTAAAAGAAAATGAAAAATGATTCTTTAATAAAGCACCAGATTGTAATGAAAATGGGAGCGCCAAAACATAATAATTCAAGAAAGAAACAATGAGAAATTTGTTATCCATCATTTTAATTTTTGGTATACTATCAGCTGAACCGCACCAAAAAGCCATTCAGTCTGCGAATGAAATCATCCGAGCTTTTTCTGAAAAAAGTTCAAAACAACATATTTCAGACGACCTTCGAAATATCGCCAGATATGGGCATTCCTTGCCGGGTAATGTTCAGCGGGAGTTGAAAATATTGGGATTTAATTTTGATGGACCCATTGTCAATCGCTCTTTGGATGCACGAGCGGAAGCCGATGGACTTGATAAAACCTTCGACACGGGCATGTTTCGATTTCATTACACATTGACCGGATCTAACGCCGTGGATCTACTAGATTCAAAAAATACAAACATCCCGGATTATGTGGAAGAAATGGCTGATGTTTTTAATTATGTGGTAATGAATCAATTATCCATTCTAGGATTTGTAGAACCCCCGGGGGACGGTTGGTATCCTACCAATAATGATAATGGAGGATCCGGATTATATGATGTCTATATTCGCGATGCCGGATACAGAGTTTACGGATATGTTCAACCGGAATATTTTGCCAATAATACAGGAAATAATGAAAATTCGTCCGGTGTTAATGAAGTCAATGCAATGACGAGCTATATGGTAATGCGCCATAATTACGATGGTTTTCCGAATACATCATTAGAAAATATTCAGGTCACTGCTGCTCATGAATTTTTCCATGCGATTCAATTCGGATATGACGGCTGGGAAGAATCATGGGTATTAGAAGCGACGGCGGTTCAAATGGAGGAAATGGTTTATGACGATATTAATGACTGCTATCAATACATGCCGTCGTGGTTTCAATCTCCCCATCAGTCGTTAAACCTTGATTCGGATGATCGTTGGTACGGTTCCTATATTTTTTTCGAATATGTCACTTCTCATCTAAGTAGTGATGCACTATTGGCTTTCTGGGAAAAAAGCATCACACACGATAGCTATTATGGAGAATACAGCATCCAAACGTTGGATGAATCATTCACAGATATGGGTTCCTCCTTTAGTGAGATGTTGAATCAAATGTCCATTGCAAATAGAGTTTTGTCTTCGAGTGCTGTTGCCGAACCATATACCTACGATGAAGCCAATGCCTATTCTATTTCTCCTTCAACCTTTAAAACCGTGTCCTACACTGCCGGTACGAATGACACCGTGATAAGTACCAACCTTCAAGCAAATGCGGCTCAGTATATCCGCCTTATTTCAAGTGACCCTGTTTTAGTAACACTCATGACTGATGGCGGATCAAGTACAGATTTAGAACTCCATGCCATCCTGTCCTATGGTGATTCTGCGTGGACGGTTTGGAGCGGCGGTTCCATCAATATAGACCCCTCCAGTATATCAATAATTTATTTAGCGGTAGTGAGTCAAAATCCTGAAGTGAGTGACTTCGGTTATTCAATGCTTTTTAAGGATGGTGAAACTTCTGTTGATTCAGTAATTCCAGACCATTTTAGTATTTCAAATGCATTTCCAAACCCATTTAATCCTGAAACTCATATTCTGATTGATATACCCAATTCTGATTTTATTCATATATCCATTTATGATTTACAGGGTAGATTAGTAAAAATGCTGGCGGACAATCATTTCAACTCCGGAGAGCATTTGATCACATGGAATGGATTGAACAACCGAGGGAAACGGGTTGCGTCAGGTACATACTTTATCCGCGTAAAAGGCGAAAACCAGGAAAACTGGCAGAAGATTACATTATTGAAATAATCGAATCATCATTGCGGAGGAGGAACGTCGAAGTGTGTCCGCCGAAGCTTTAGCGTAGGCGGACAAAGTCATCAATTCAATTTTTTATCCAACTCCCCATTCTGGTTTAAAGCCCAGAGATTATCATACCCGCCAATGGATTCGCCATTGATGACGATCTGGGGCACAGACATTCCTCCTGTAATTTTAGCTAATTGTTCTCTGGATAATCCTTTTTCTTCAATATTAATTTCTTCATACGAAATACCTTTATCATCCAAAAGTGATTTTGCATTTCGACAATAAGGACACCAGCTTGTTGAATATATTTTTACACTCATTTGATTAATAATCCCTTTTTAATTCAACTGAAATTTAACGATTCTATTAAGGCATGGCGAGTCTTCAACGCGACAATTTGTTTAATTCATTTTGTTTTTTAACTCTTAGTATTCTTGTATTTTTGCAAGGCACAATGAAGATAGTTAGATAGGATTTTTAATTCAATTATTAATCGCATGGACTTGGGTAAAATTAAGGAAGATATTTGAATCTCATTTTGTTTTTAAATGGATAAATTGTATTAAATTTGCATTCTATTATTGAACTATTTATTTAGTGTTAAAGGAACCATTTATGATCGTTGCAATTCTAAAGGAAACAACCCCCGGAGAACATCGCGTTTCGGCCATTCCGGCGACTGTTAAAACGATGGTAAAAAAAGGAATGATGGTCAAAATTGAGTCCGGTGCAGGGGAAGGTGCTCATATTTCAGATAATAACTATCAAGATGCTGGTGCGGAGATTGTATCAGATCGTGAATCTTTATTAAAAAATGCTGACCTGATATTAAAAGTCGCTCCCGCTTCGGATGAAGAAATCGGTTTATTTCAGAACGGCTGCACGTATGTTTCACTGTTCCAGACAACAAAGCATTTGGGACAGGTTGAAAAAATGCGTGGGAAAAACATATCTGCTTTTTCCATGCACATTATCCCAAGAACGACCCTGGCTCAGAGCATGGATGCTTTGAGCTCTCAAAGCAACATTTCCGGCTACAAAGCAGTGTTAATGGGGGCGGCGCATTTAAGTGTCTATATGCCCTTGCTCATGACGGCCGCAGGAACCATTCCACCTGCAAAAGTATTGATACTGGGGGCAGGTGTGGCCGGCTTGCAAGCGATCGCCACCGCAAAACGATTGGGAGCCCAGGTCGAATCATTTGATGTACGACCTATCGTAAAAGAACAGGTTGAAAGTTTAGGTGCAAAATTTATTGAAGTCGAAGCCGGTGATGATGAAGGCGTCGGCGAAGGCGGTTATGCAAAAGAAACGAGTGAGGACTATAAAAAACGTCAACAAGAATTGATTAAAGCGCACATTGCAAAATCAGATATGGTTGTAACCACCGCTTTAATTCCCGGTAAACCTGCACCGATCCTTATTCCGAAACATATGGTGGATGTGATGAAACCCGGTGCTGTTATTATGGATTTAGCTGCTGAAAACGGAGGAAATTGTGAATTAACATCTCCCGGAAAAGTCGCAGAAGTAAATGGAGTCATCATTGACGGAACGTTGAACCTTCCCTCTACTATGCCTGTTCACGCATCCCAATTATATTCTAAAAACGTCATTTCATTTATCAATCACCTGTGTCCAGAGGGTGAAATAAATTTAAATCTGGACGACGAAATTATTTCCGGTGCATTGTTCACTCACGATGGTGAAATCACCCATGAACTCACAAAAGTAGCTTTAGAGACTATTCAATAAATCATAAGGATTAATTATCGATGGATATGATCAATATTTTTACCGTATTCATTCTGGCGATATTCGTCGGATTTGAAATTATTACCAAAGTTCCCCCCACATTGCACACTCCCCTGATGTCCGGCTCAAACGCCATATCAGGTATTGCCATTGTTGGTGCAATCATCGCAACGAAAGTTGGTGGTGAAGTGGGAACATGGCTGGGGCTTATTGCGGTAGTATTCGCTACCATTAATGTTGTTGGCGGTTTCATGGTGACGGACAGAATGTTAAAAATGTTTAAGCGGAAATAAGGAAATTTCATGGAATACACAAACATAGCCTATGTATTAGCGGCTATTCTCTTTATTTTGGGTATTAAGCGATTGAGCTCTCCCAAAACCGCTCGCAGCGGAAATACGGTTGCATCAATCGGAATGCTCATTGCTATCGTAGCAACCTTGGTATCCTATGGACATTTGGATTTCAAAATAATCGTAATCGGTATCATTATTGGATCGATCATAGGCGCATTTTTTGCCATTAAAGTTCAAATGACACAAATGCCTCAAATGGTTGCAATTTTCAATGGGTTTGGGGGCGGCGCTTCAGCATTGGTTGCTGCAGCTGAATATTTTAATCCGGCCAATCCATCCACATTTAATGCTGCCACCATAGCCATCAGTATATTTGTGGGTACTTTAACATTTACTGGTAGTTTTATCGCATTCGGTAAACTTCAGGGATTCGTCAGCGGGCAACCCATTGTTTTCTCCGGTCAAAAAATATTAAATGCACTGATCGCCATTTGTATTGTTTTACTCGGGGTTTATACGGTGGTAGGGAGTGAAACCATATATTATTTTTATGGATTAGTCGCTCTTTCAGCCCTGATTGGAATTACATTAACCATTCCCATTGGCGGTGCAGACATGCCTGTGGTTATTTCACTTTTGAATTCTTATTCAGGGATAGCCGCTGCTGCAACCGGTTTTGTTCTGATGAATAATGGTCTTATTATTTCCGGCGCATTGGTCGGAGCTTCAGGACTGATCCTCACAAATATTATGTGTAAAGGAATGAATCGATCTCTGGCAAATGTTATTTTTGGAGCCGTCGGTCTTGTCCAGGATTCAGGCGCACCGGGAGACGCTAAACAAATGTCCGTCAAAAGCACTTCCACAGAAGAAGCAGCCATGATATTAGACGCGGCGAGTAAAATAATTATTGTACCCGGTTATGGATTGGCAGTTGCTCAGGCACAGCATGCTGTTCGGGAAGTTGCTGACTATTTAGAGGGTATGGGTAAAAATGTCCTTTATGCAATTCATCCGGTAGCAGGAAGAATGCCCGGTCACATGAATGTTCTTTTAGCAGAAGCGAACGTTCCCTACGAGCAATTGAAAGATTTGGATCAAATAAATCCGGAATTTGAAGATTGCGATGTGGCAATTGTATTGGGCGCAAATGATGTGGTGAATCCTGCAGCGAGGCATGATAATTCCAGTCCCATTTATGGAATGCCCATTTTGGACGTTGATAAATCGAAAACTGTATTGGTAAATAAACGCACAATGAATCCGGGGTTTGCCGGTATCCAGAACGAATTGTTTGGGTTCGACAACACGTTGATGGTTTTCGGTGACGCCAAAGCAACCTTGATGGATTTGCTGAAAGATTTGAAAGAATTATAAGTCAATCAATAAACCAATCTTTTAAAAAAAGGAGCAAATAATTGCTCCTTTTTTTTGAAACAAATTTCGCAACCCCTATGTTTGAATAGTAATAAGTTTCAGAAAGAATCCAATGCTAAAACAGATAATATTAATCACATTAATGGGAGCAAATAACATGGCAGTTGAACCTGAATCTATCATCCTCGGTGCAGGATGTTTTTGGTGCGTGGAGGCCGTTTATGAACGAATAGACGGAGTTATTTCTGTGGAAGCCGGTTACGCCAACGGCCATACAACTGAACCAAGTTACAAGGATGTTTGCAGTGGGGATACAGGTTATGCTGAAGTTGCAAAAATTAAGTTTGACCCGGAAAAAGTATCATTAGCTGAAATTCTGGATATATTTTGGAAAGCACACAACCCTACAACCCTCAATCGACAAGGCGCTGATGTGGGAACCCAATACCGTTCAGGAATATATTTTCAAACAAACATTCAAAAAGAAACTGCCGAAAAATCACTGAAGAATGCCCAAACTGCATTCGAGGATAAAATTGTGACCGAAATCGAACCTTTAACTATATACTATATTGCTGAAGATTATCATCAGAATTATTATGAGAATAACAAAAATGCACCTTATTGTTCTTTTGTGATTACGCCGAAATTGAAGAAGTTAGATTTGGAATAGGGTGTGAACTTCGCTCTGGATTATTCAATGCCTATTGATTGAAGCTATTCATCGAGGTTTTTTAAGAACCTTCTGAAGGTTAACAATAATGATTGAATAGTAAAGTTAAGAATATCACCCTTTTTTTATATGAAAATATGGAAATTCCCTGGGACGATGTAAAAACTTCAAGACAGATTTGGCTAAATAAGAAAAACTGATTCATCATGCCGATTTTAAAGTATTACTTGATTTTTTTCCAGAAATAATAGATTAGGCTGAATATTTCTTAAAAAGCAATAAACGATACGTTTTGTATTTTATAAAATTCTCCCCTGTCAATTGGCCCCTAAAATAAACTCGATTAATTTTTTTCAACCGTTTATCATATTTCCATTTCAGGAAACCCGTTAATTTTGAATAATTACTTTCTAAATATTCTCCTGTAATACTTTTGATTGGTTCCAGAACTTGAGTGATAAATTTATTCAGGAGGTCATTGGTCGGTGCTGTCTCTTCCGTGATATCAATATCAGTCATATTCGTTAGGGGAACCGATTTTATTTTCTTCTCAAAATTCTTCCATTTATGTCCACCACCCAATGGACTTTTCCCGGGAATGTCTTTTTTAAAAAAATCACAAATGAGCAAATGTCCATCAATGGGGAGCATATCCACAATTTTATTGATTGATAACGCAAGTTTGACATATTGAAAACTTTCGCTGAATAAAATTAAATCATATTGCTGTGTGGTAATTAAGTCCTCAAATCCGCACACATGTATATGGCCTTTTTCTCCCAATTTTTTACGAATATTTTCCGCCAGGAATTCACTCGGTAAAACACAATCTACTTCGTAACCCAAATCCATCAATTTCATCGCCAAATTGCCGGACCCGCTTCCGACATCCAGGATTCGTTCCACTCTATCCGGAATATGGTCAATAATGAGTTGTGAATGTCTATGTTGCGCTTCGGCAATATTTTGAGGTGTAGCTGTTTTATCGTCCGGCCAGTAACCGTAATGTAAATCTTCGGTATCCATAAAAAAGCGACCGATTAATAATCCGATATCTAATCCGACTGCTTTTGAATCTATTTTTTTTGTCATGATTTAGTATATCCTTTTGGAATGGAGGGTGTTATAATATACAAGACATTCCTCATAAATGGCTTCCAGTTCAGCAGGTAATTCTTCCACGGGTGGTGTATACGGCATAAAACACCTGGATGCTTCAACAGATCCGTACCAATACTTTGCCCACATACCGTCTGTTTCCCGTGGTCCGGATGGCCATGATAGCATTTCATCAACGAACGGTATACCAACTACTTCACATAGTTTTTGCAGAATATCACGAGGATTCAGCAAGACATCTTTCGCATCAATGATAGGAGGCTCAATACCAAGTTCATCTGTTATTTTACGAAACAATTCGACTTGCTGTGGAAAACCCAGTAATTCTGATCGAGTAACCGCATACTTTTTATGATACGACAATATCACTTCCTTCGGATCCCGGATCAGAAAACAATTTATCACTTGATCTATCCATGACAAATCCACCCCCGGTAGATTATGCTGGGCCATGTGTTTTTGATACCACACTGCAGAACCATTGGGGATATCTCCAGTAATGTAATCCGTAACGTTATACCAATCCGTTTCCATGGATTGCAAAACTTCTTCCCGGCCGGGATGATCAATATCCGTATGGTTTAAATAGTATCCATAAAATGGTTCATCAGAAACGAATGAATCCGGGCGGTTTTCAAAGGAGCGCATCATGGCCGTAGAAATATTCCGAGGTCCAGACCACATGGCAATACGCCTCTGTTGTCTATCCATCATGGGGAGGATATAAATTTTCAATATCTTCTATATACAATCGTTGCAATCGTTCAGTTAATTCTCCCCTTTTCCCTCCAGAAAGTTTATTTCCATCTATTTCTACCACAGGGATTACACCGGCAAATGTTCCCGACGCAAATGCCTCATCGGATATATGGCAATCCTCCACATAGAAATTTTTTTCATAAACGGGAATATCATTTTCTTTACACAAGCGGATGATATTCCTCCGAGTAACACCATTTAAACAATATTCGCCGGTTGATGTCCAAACGTCCCCATTACGAACGATGAAAAAATTGGTGGAATTACACGTAGATACAAAACCGTTTACATCCAGCATCAGTCCTTCATCATATCCCAACTCGCTGGCTTCCAAGCAAGCGAGGATACAATTTAGTTTACTCAACGTGTTCAATTTTGGATCCTGTGTATTGGCTGTTCCTCTCCGGATATTCACCGTTCCTAAACTGATACCATTCTTTATCACATCTTCACTTGCAATTTTGTACTCGGGAATCACTACAATGGTCGATCCGCCCACATTAACACTTGGGTGCTGATAGGGAGTTTTCTTTAATCCACGGGAAACAATGAGTCGAATGTGGATACCCGATACCATTTTGTTGGCTTCAAGCGTTGATAAAATAATTTTCTCTAATTCTTCTTTTGTTTTTCCAATATCCAATCCAATGGCTTTAGCACCGGCGAAAAGACGCCTGAAATGATCCCCCTTATGAACGAGATGATTGTTATGGTATCGAATACCTTCCCAGACGCCATCACCGAGTAGAAAACCGCTGTCAAACACAGATACCTTGGCTTCTTGGCGAGGGACAATTTCCCCATTGATATAAATAAGAATAGTCTCATTGCGTTTATCGCTTTTGTATTCGTGTGTACTCATTTTTTCATCTTATTAATAACAATAATTTATTGACATACATTAATATCAATTCAATTATTTTCTTTTATGATAATAATATCTTTCCAACTATTTTCGAATGAGTGGATTAAATTCGTTGCATTTTTTATTGCCATCTTTATTTTGATCGGCATTGCCGAATTTTTCCGTTCCAAGTTAAAATGGAGACCAGAAGCCAGTCGTAAATTGGTACATGTTATCGTCGGACTCGTAGTTTCCATCTCCCCTTTGATTTTTACTTCGAATATTCAACCCATGACCCTGGCAGGGATCTTTATTGTTGTGAATTCTTTCACATTAAAATCAAATGCATTTAAGAGCATGCACACTGCAGAACGAACAACTTATGGTACAGTTTACTTCCCACTCGCCTTTTTAGTATTGGCTGCATTTTATTGGGAGAAACCCATTACCCTCATCTTGTCCATGCTGGTGATGACCATTTCTGATACCCTGGCCACTTATACAGGAGAGCGTGAAAAACTTCCCATTAAATTTCGGTTATGGAATGATCAAAAAACACTTCAGGGCAGTGCTGCAATGTTTTTATCAACATTCTTGATTATTTATGTGGGAACGGACTTTTTTGCATGGTTCTTCGATGCAGCTTTCTTTTTACCGATGGGAATACTTATTGGCTGTGCAGTATTTACGGGAATAGCGGTAATGTTTGCTGAAGCTATCAGCAACAAGGGATCTGATAATTTTTCTGTTCCCCTGATAACAGCAGGCGCTTACGATATCTATCTAATTAATTATACCCATGGTACACTTCCGACCTTATTACTCTGGACTTTCAGTTCAGCTTTCGTCTTAATTTTTACTTACAAATTGAAATCACTCAATGCGGGCGGAGCAGCAGGTGCTTTCATAATGGGAATTTTCGTTTTCGGAACTGGTGGCGTTCAATGGATCACTCCTATGCTGGCTTTTTTCATTTTATCGTCCATTTTATCAAAAATTGGAAAAAAGTCAACTGAGGCTACCCAAAATGGTTCCAGACGCAATCTTGTACAGGTAATGGCAAACGGTGGTGTTCCGATGATGATCGCTTTAGTGAATTTTTATCAACCCTTTCATTTTGCTTATATATTATTCCTTGGAGCAATCGCTGCAGCAACTGCAGATACCTGGGCGACAGAAATTGGATTTTTCAGTAGAAAGAAACCCAGACATATTTTTAAATGTAACACGGTAGAGAAAGGAGCATCCGGAGGGGTGACATTATTGGGCTTTCTTGGCTCATTCCTGGGAGCTGGATCGATAGCGCTGAT
>CAZBEY010000041.1:0-17509 GCA_964491015.1 uncultured bacterium
TTTCCAGATTGATCCCATAAATATCTTTAAATTTCTCCTGCCATTTGGATCCATTACCCGTATCCACAATAATTTTATGGTCATTGCTTACCAATAATAATGATCTGGTCACCATCGTAATCCGATTTTTTTCATCGCTAGGAGCCTGCTTCTCCCAAAGCGGTTTTGGAATAATGCCAAACATAGCACCGCCATCCAGTGCAAATTCACTGGTGACGATATTATATAAGTTGTAAGGTCCAATTTTCATGTTATTGAACAAGAAAGTTAAGGCAATTTGCAATTTGCTGAAACGATTCCGGTTTTGATTGTTTTGCAATACTCCGCAGTGCCTCCAATTGTATTATTTTATTCACAGAAACACTTTGTGGAAACCGATTGATGATTTTCACTGCTAAATCAATAAAATAATTTCCTCCGGACAACACATAGTTTTCCAATTCAAATGAGGAAATATTCACTTGTTGGGATTGATCTAATTGTAATTCAGCCAACCATTTGGAAATAGCTTTATTAAATGAATTTGTGCGAACATAATCACCATCTCCCAATCTTAACATCGCTGCAAACACTGGAATAGAATCGATATTTTCCGGGGAAATTATCCAGGGAATAAAATCTCTCGGGGTCTGTCTTTTTTCCTGGGAAATTGGTTCTAAGGTGCACTTGAATAATTCTGATATCATGCACATGGAATATGACCATAATGCTTTTTCATTCTGATAAAAATGATAACTTCGCAGCCAATGATATGTAAAAAGTCCAAGCTGGTCAACGTTGTGAATCGCTAACTCCGCTAATAATTCTAAAATTGCGGGAGAATTATTTGAGGCTATAATTTGTCTGGCGGTCTCAACTTGAGCCTTATCCAGATCTCCCTCCATGACGGCCTTTTCAACTTCATCGGTAAATACACTCAATCGGGTACCTTCAGCGATAACATCTTTCCAAATCTGTTCATCATCTTTTCTCACCGGATAACTATCAATTAAAGATTTTGAAAATTCACATAAATTAGTTGAAGGATTCACTTTATCATCCCCGATAATATTTTTTACTGCATTGATTAAAATAATCGGGTGATTATTGGGTGGAGGAGAATGATCCACTTTAATAGCTTGATAAAGTAAATCTGATAAAAATTGAATTAAATTTTTTCTATTCACCATTGTTGGATGAATAGATTGGATATTTACCATTATAACTTTGGATAAAACTAATCGGTATTAACAGAATTCGGTAATCTGAGATTTACAAATATACGAACAGAAATCCCTGTTAATCGGGAGTATTCAGTCGGCAGGCCGGACGCAGGGTCTGTATGGGGAGTATCTCCGTACCGTCTATTTAAATCAGCATCATTATTTACTTTATCATTCCAGTTAAAATCAAACAAATTCGTTATAGGTATTGAATTGAAATCATGATTGTATCCAATTTCATATCCCCATTTTTCATTAGGTTGACCACCAAATAATAAACCAATTCGTGTACTTGAACCGTCTGTAATCCCCTTGGGGATATACATCATCCTCAACCCCCACCAAGAAATAGCGCCCTGTTTATCTTCAGTGCTGATGCGTTGTTTGAATTTATAATAGGTAAAATCTGAATTATAATTTGGATTCAGGCTCCATGCCAGGTTTAGTACATCCCACTTATTTTTTTTTGAATACAAAATTCTGCTGTAATCTATTCCCGTTCCATAAATGGGTAATCCGACGCGAAATCCTACATCGCTTTTATCCGTAAGACCATATCGGTACCAGATATACGGAAATATATTTTCCACTGACCAACTCCACCCATATTTTTTATCACCGGGCTCCATCCGGCTTGTACTTACAGTGGGATGGGTTGCACAGCCCCCAAGGAGCAATACCAGAACAACCATCAGTAGTTTATTGATGATTAGCCCCCTTCTGGTCTGTCAACACCCTGACGTTGAGGCAACGGAGGCAAGTTCAGAACTTCATCACCCAAAGCATAGGCGACTTGCTGAACAATATCTACTAATGAAACCACACCGATGGACTTTTTATTATCATCTACGATTGGAACGTGCCTGAAACCACTAAAAACCATAATATTTAAGGCATAGGCCACTGCATCTTCCTTTTTCAAATACTCAGGATTCAGACTCATAAAACTAGCGACAACTTTTTTGGAAAGGTCCATCCCTTTGCCGGTTATTTTTAACAATATATCTCTTTCAGTCATAATACCGACCAGCTTGTTATTTTCTTCAACCAGAAGGCATCCAATCGATCTATTTTGTAATTTTTTTACCGCATCTTTAATAGATGTATCACTTGATACAATTATGGGTCTAGATAATTTTAAACTTGACAGAGGTGCATCCAACGTTACCCCTTCCTTGATACCGCGGGATGTTGATTGTTCCAATGCATCCATGTGAGCTAATTCATCATCAAATTGATTTTCGTACATAACCTTCCCTTTTCTAATTATTTTAAATATATCATTTTTCGACTCATTACAACCGGTAGATAATCACCCGATTGTGCTTCCACTGTGATGAAATAAATACCACTGGATTGAAATTCGCCTGACCATGTGAAAGAATAAGTTCCATTTTCTAGAAATACCTCGTCTAAAAAAACATCAATCTTTCGTCCTCTGGCATCCGACACGAATAGATTGACAACAGACTCTTCTAATAAATCGAACGTAATCTTGGTGCTAGAGTTAAACGGATTTGGATAATTCTGATATAGCGCGAAGATTTCGGGTATCAAATCTATGGCTTGAGAACTTTTTGTAATATCATTTGCGGCACCAAACGATCTAAAAGAAAGATTAGTCCAAGATCCCTGATCCGGTATTTTCCCTTCATGAAACGGTTTATTTAAGTTCAGCGGACGGCTTTCAATAATTTCCCAATTTTCATTCTCATATTGGCATAAATGCAGCCAGCTTAATTGTGTATTCTCATTTAAAACAGCACTGGAATCAAAATAGAATATTTGATACGACGGATTGGACTCCCATTCAAATAATAAAGAATCATTCATAAAAATACCCAAGATAGTGAAACCTTCTGATTGACCTGCAACTTCAATATTTAATTTTTTATCAAAAAAGTTAAACCCAATTTCATTTAATTCAAATTCCTGTTCCGGAATGGACTTCACCACTTGAGCAGCTGTTGCTTCATCCTTAAAAATACATTGATCATCCAAGGATATTGTCATTGTTCCAATCTCTTTGATCGCCGGGACGGTTTGGATCAGGTCATCATTCAGCCATAGTTCTACGTAATCCCAAGTATCCGGAATGACGACTGAAGCAGAGGGTCCAAGCAAATGTGCTTCAACCATCTCATTATCACTTATTAGGTTAACTTTGGAGGAACTTTCGTATAATTGTGTCAATTGGACTAAGAGTGATTCGTCTTCTTTAGTTAATCCGGTTATTCTTATCGCAGGTAATGATTCCAAAAATAACTTATCCTGATCATAAATATTTTTCCCTGTTTCAAGCTTTGAAATTATTACATTTAATAAATTTACTTTTCCATTGTTCCATTCAGCCGGAGATAGGAGCAAATTTTGTCTAAAAATGGGTTCTAATTTCTGAAATGAATTGTCAATATAATTTTCGATAATCTCATTATCAAAATCGTCAAACAAGAATTCAATTTTTTTTATTTCTTGCACGCTAAACACATTAATGAAAGAAGAGAAATCCACTTCTTCTGTCAGCAAGTATAGCAGCAGCATTTGGATATTTTCAATATTTGTCGAAACCTGTGTGGTAAAAAAATCCTGAATTAGAGAAGTATTAAAAGAATGAATATCAATGATCTCATCTTTTAATAATATCGTTGAGGGATATTCTTTCACAACAGAATCCAGAGTTCTTTCATTTTCCAGAATGTCTAAAGGGCGAGCCAATGCGGGTGTCTGAATTGGGCTTGAATAGTGTTTACCGTCAACCATTTGGATTTCTACTCTGTAAAATAAAAGATTGCCTGCTATCACATCTTTGTCTAAATATCGATCTATTATTATGTCATCCAGATCAATACTGTCGTAGATAGACACTAATTCACGACTGCGGAATAACAGGATCTCTTCAATTTCACCTTCTGAAGGAATATCCCAGATGAGCAGAATGGATTCTGTTCCGCCATAGGCTTCCAATTTAATTGGAAGAGATTCCCTTTCTTCGGAGAAAAGCTGGCTGAGAGACAAAATGCCCAAAGCAAAAATAAATATGAAGTTTTTGTTCATGAAAAATAAACCGGCGAGACCAAATTTCTGAGATTATACTCCCATTGGCAAGAATAATCTTTTGTTTATGAATTATTTTATATAGGTGATCTTTTTAGAATAAACGGTATTTTCTGTCCTTAATTGGAGAATATAAAGCCCACTGGGCAAATTGGTTGCCTCAAATTCAATCTTGGTTTCCCCGGGAGTTACAAATTCATTTAGTAATGTTTTAATAAGTCGTCCATTAACGTCATATATGCGTAGTCGCGATTCGCTTCTTCTATCTAGGTTTAAAAGGACAGTAATTGCGGAATTGAATGGATTGGGGTACGCATTTAATATTGAAAAACTGTCCGGTATATCATCATCATCTATGGAACTTGTCACAAAATCTATCGCCGCCATCACATCAATAATACCGTAACCATAATCATTGTCAGGAATATCCGATTTATCTGCAGTCATGATCATCGCTTCTCTTACCTGCATGGGTGTCCACTCAGGGTTAGCGCTCAAAATCACTGCGGCGGCTCCCCCGACCAATGGAGTCGCAAGGGATGTACCACTTGCCGTGCGATATGAGTTCGAATTTGGCTGTGAGCACCAAGTACTCACGCCTCGGGCGCAAACTTCTGGTTTAATTCGACCATCATATGTTGGCCCGTGAGAGCTGAATGAAGCAATAATTCCTTCACTATTAACCGCTCCGACAGCTATAACCGAATCTGCATCCGCCGGTGCAGAAATATAGTAGTACAAAGTATCACATGGTTCCGGTGGCGGATTTGAAGTCCCCCAATTCCCAGCTGCGCTGACACAAACCATCCCCAAATTAACAGCAATATCTACAGCTTTTGTTGTTACGGCTGTATTTCCATCCATATCACAATAGGAATACCAATCCAAATAGCCCAATGAAGAAGATACAACGTCTGCTCCATTCTGTTCACCCCACTCTAAAGCGGCTACATAATTATCTTCTTCTACTATAGTTTCAGATGTGACGTCTTCAGTTTTAGCCAATAAAAATTCAGCTCCGTACGCAGGACCAATCAAATATCCCGGGTCATAACCTGCCATTGCGGAAAAGACCATCGTCCCGTGATCGTGTTGATTTCCGGCGTCATTATTTTCATTTGCTGTATTGCCATCATTGTTGACGAAATCCCATTCATCTACAATATTCACAGAATCAAACACCGAAAGATCGGTATTAAACCCTGTATCCAAAATTAATACTCTAACACCCTGACCGGAATAGCCCGCATCATGAGCAGCATCACAATTGATTTGCTCTATCTGTTCCCAGGCAAAGCCGTAAAAGGACGTATCCATTGCAATGCTCTTATACTCAAATGACGGTGCAGACAAATCCGGGGTTTTCCTGATAAACCTGGCAACCGGTTGTATTTTAGTCACGAATGGAAGTTCTGATATAGTATTTATTTGTTCATTCGTACCGGAGATAGATACAGCATTCAGCCAATGACTGTTCTGATGAATCATAACTCCTGTTTTTCGGACTATTTGAATGTATTCAATCGATATTTGACGATCGTACCACGTATAATTTTGATTCACTTTCTGCCTGCGAAAAACAGCTTTTTCTGATAAGGGAATGAATTGATTGATATCAGTATTTTTATCTGAAAAGAACACCCACATTTTGCTGCCGGATAACATTTCAAAAATAAAAACAACTAGTACAAAAAAATGATGAAATCGGTTCATCAATCTGATAAAATAATATCGATTAATCTGAGTGAATCGAATAAGTCAACTTCCCCATCAAAGTTTACATCTCCAACAATCAGTTGACGGTCGTTCAAAACAGAATTATCCAATACAAAATTCATTATCGTTAATACATCGAAAATGTCGAGAATTCCATCATTGTTTATATCTCCGGCCATAAAATCCAAATATCCGTTTATTTGAAAGTCGTCAAAATAAAAGCCATCATCTTCAATATACCCATCTGATGTTAATATAAACCGAAAATAAACTTGAGGTTCATCGGCAAAAGCAGACAGGTCAATCCTTTCATCCACCCAATCTGATACACCATCGTAACCCTGATCCGCAGTATTTTGCGCCCCTTGACCTGCTCCTTTTTCTGTGTACAATCCTCCTAATGAGACCCATTGATTTCCGTTAGTAGATGCTTGAAATCGTACAAAGTCCCAATTGTTTTCAATCGCCCATTTTGCAGAAAATTGTACAAATGGAAAATCAACATTTTCAAAGCTAATAGGCGTATTTATCATAATTGAACTGGCAGCATTTGATCTATAGTTTCCGTTAGGGCTATCAGTAATTGAGTGGTTGCCTGTATTTACATTGGATATTTTGAGACCCCAGGTTCCGGTAGCGGTCCAGTTTGATAAATCATTTTCAGCATTTTCTGAAAACAGGATCGAGTGTTTTCCGGTTATGACAGTCATCGTATCCCCACGCATAAAACTACTATTATCATTTAAAGTAACGATAAGATCTATCGCCTTCCCATTGGTTAAGTTGCTCGAGTCAATTAATGAAACAGTCATAAATGTGGATTCTCTTGCTGTCAATTTCCCCAGATTATTTTCAAAATTTATAATACTGGTACTATATGAATTTGTTGAGACATTTAGGAATACGTCTCCGTCAGAATTTTGTAATCCCCTATTTTCTATAGTAATGTCAATTTGAATTGTATCGTCATTTGAGGAAAAGACTTCAAAACCATGTACAATGAAATCAGCTCCTCCAACAAAACCAAAAACCTGATTTGCATACAACTGGTCTTTGCACAAGGGAATAACTCTATTTTCGGACGGCCAAAAATTATCCTGGTACGACCCGATTTCAGGTGTATACGAAATTAATCCGGCATCTCCATATGACCAATCATCAGCATCTCCATTCACCCCATAACCAATGGTTTCATATCCTGTACCCACTTGATAACCGTTTAATTTTGTCATTTCCCTGCCGATTTCACGGAATGTGGTTAAATCCGGTTCATTGGGCAGCGATCCATCTCCCCAAGGGTGAATCAACACATTGGAATATGAATGATAATGAAGCACATTGGAAAATGCATGATTCAGAATAAAATCCCGTACAGCTTGGGTTTCCGGTTCTGAAAATGCGGAATCCCCCCTGAAAGTAGTGTTACACGGATCCGGTGACGAACCGGAATTATCAGCGCCCCATTCATATCCGTAATTGCGATTTAAATCAATACCTCGTTGGGTGCCTACGCCGCAGCCGGTATCCCGTCTGTTTTTGCGGTGCATCCCGCCTCCATTTGGTGCAACAGATTCATTGTACACATAACCGTCCGGATTGACCACGGGGATAAACCACATTTCCCGGTTATTGACCAAATACTCGGCTACCGGATCAGAATTATAATTTTCACATAACCATTCTACAAAATAGAACTGATTCATCATTCCCAGGGGTTCTCGGGCATGGGTGAGACCCGTAAATAATATTTCAGGTTCAGATTCATCCTGATCCGGATTATCCGATACTTTGAATGCCCAAATGGTTCTCCCCTCAACGGAGTGTCCTATGGAATCTTTTATGGAAACTTTACCTGGAAATAATGACCTCAAGGAGTCCATTTTTACTATGACTTCATTAAAAGTATAGTTGCCCTTCATAGAACCCAAATCAAAATCTCGATTGACCTCGGGTACATTTTTTTCCGTATAATATTGAGACATATTATTGATCAAGACATCAAAAATAATTCCACGCTCTGTCAGAATAGCTGCTTGATCTCTGCTGGCTATTACATCAATGAAAACCCCTTTTTTAATATGAACATGATCTAATGGGATTCCCGTGTCATGCAATTCATCCAATGTAAATTGATCAGTTCCGTAGACTCGGAGCGATTGATATATTTCAATTGATTGTAATTGCCCTATGGAAAGCAGCCATGCGGCTACTAGAGAAAAAAATCTCATGTTTACTTCAAGCGTTTGTCTTAAGCCAATTATAGGTCACGGATTTTGGTCTGATAATGGGGATACCTAATGCGCGATTGACGACCATCTGGGATACCATTCCCATTGCTCTGGAGATACTGAACAAAACTGTGTAGAAACTAAATTCTGTTAAACCAAAATGATACAATAATGATCCGGAAGCGGCATCCACATTTGGCCATGGATTTTTTGCTTTACCCTGTTCTTTTAGTACCGAAGGAACCACATCAAATAAGTTTTGGACAATATCGAATACAATATCATTTTTGATGTTTTCTTTTCCAAAGTTGATAAAAGCAGTAAATCGAGGGTCAGGACAACGCAATACAGCATGACCATAGCCGGGAATAACCCGCCCGCTGTTCAATCTGTCCCAAACAAACTTTGTGAGCTCTTCTTTGGAAGGCGTTCCTTTAAAATGATCTCGAATTTCGAGAACGAATTTTAAGCATTCCTGATTTGCCAATCCGTGCAATGGTCCGGCAAGACCATTTAATCCGGCAGAAACTGCATAATAAGGATCAGATAACGCCGACGCAACTGTCAAACCGCTGAATGCACTCACGTTTCCGCCTTCATGATCGCAATGAAGCATTAGATAAAGACGCATGAGTTTCTTTAAAATTCCATCAGGATCCGAGATCCCCAACATGTGAGCAAAATTTGCTCCCCAGTCTAGATTTTTCTCCGGTGAAATCAGGTCGCCTTTGTTAAATCGAATTCTGTAAACGCCGGCTCCGATTGCAGGAAGTTTTGCCACAAGACGAATTGCATCTTCGAGAATGGCCTTCCAGAATTCTTGTTTCTCAATTCCTGCGTTATATTTTTGGCGGAAGACAGATTCATTTTCCATCACCAGAATAGCTGTATTGAACATCGCCATCGGGTGTGATTCTGCCGGCATTGATTTCAAAACGTCCCATACGTAGTCTGGGACTTCAGCATGTTCTGTCATTTTATTCTGCAAGTCTTTCAGATCATCTTCTTCCGGGAGTTCACCAGTGAGTAGAAGATAAAACACTTCTTCTGGGAGAATGTGAGTAATATCCAATAGGGGAAAGCCGCGGATGATTAACCCTTTATCTGCGGATACTGAAGACGTATCACAAATTAGCCCTTTCACGCCGCGCATTCCACCGTATGACTGCCGGACCGTTACATTGCTTATAACCTGGTCGCCCTTTTCATCGATAATCTGTTTTGCTTCATATCTCCAGTCGGGGATTTTCTTTGATAGTTTTTGAATTAATAAAGACATAATAATTCTCTTTCCTTTATTTTAATCTCCCAAACATCGTAAGACCAATCCCGAATATATCTTAGGGAAAAAGAATGTGGATTTTTGGGGCATGATTTCGCCTGCTTCAGCGATTGAAAATATTTCTTCCAATGTGGGTGGCTTGACAAAACAGGCGATATCATAGTTTGGATCCATTTGTAGTAAAGAAAGTGTTGATTTATTTCCACGTATATATGACAAATGTTTCAAATCGTTTTGATTGGATGTATCTATTCCAAACACGCGTTTTAATGCGAACGTATGTAATATATTCGTATCAAGTTCTCTGGAAGTTTTGCTTAGGTTTGAAAACATGGTATTTAGCTCTTTCCAATGTGTGAAATGTAACAACAAACCGGTGTCACTTTCCTTATGATAAACGCCAAAAACTCCTTTGCGTTTCGAACCATTTTCCAACACAGATACCACTCTTTCGGGACCGTTCATTTTTTCTATTTCAAAATAATCATTTAGACCAGAGATAATTGTATTAATATCCATATTAATCCCCCTGAGTAAACGATGGGTAGGTAAAACAATCATTCCCGGATCATTGCTGTTTACCAACGTAACCATCACTTTATCTGCACCAATAATTTCAGGATGATTTTGCGAAAACCGAAGAGCCGTTTTATAACGGTGATGTCCATCTTTAATAACCACATTTTTTCCACTCATAACATCTTTAAATCGATTGATTTGATCATGTTGTGAAACTTGCCAAACTTTGTAATGCACTTCATCCAAAATAACATCAATGATGGGGTCATCATCTAATTCGTCATAAATCGCTTCTAATCCCAAAGTTTCATTTTTGTAGGCCATAAATATTTGCCCGGTATTTGTCAAAGTTGTTTCCAACAGTTTGTACCGGTTATCGATATATTTCTCAATCGTTTGTTCATGGGGTAATACAATTTTACCCAATTCAGTTAATTTCAATGCACAAATACAGCCAATTCGCTGAATGGTTTCATCCTTGTATTTAAACGCTTGTGAAATGATATAAATTGAATCTGTTTCATCCTGAGTTAATATTCCATCATATTTCCATTGCTCTAAATTCTTGGCTGCATCTATATAGGAAGCTTTACCTTCTTCACGGTTCAGATTCAATCGCACAGAATTGTAAGGTGAAGCATTATAATAATGACGTTGTTCTTCAGGAGTAATAACATCATAAGGAGGTACCAAAACGTTACGAAAATCTGGTATGCGGCGCTGATTATAACGCCAGCCTTTAAAGGGGGAGATATTTGCCATCCGGTTTAGAAAAGGTTGTCTTTATCTCTCTCCGCAATCGCACGTGCACTTTTTAAATCTTCTGCAAAGTCGATTTCAAGACAGGGATATTTAGATACATCCGTTAAATAAACATGATTCTTATTAAGAATTAATTCTATTGCAGCTTCAAAATAATCTTCTTTCCCTCCGGCTTGGATCAATTGCTCGAGTGAGTTGCTAAAAACCTGGTTGAATTCTTTTGAAAATTTAGCCACACCAATAAATTCTCCCAGGCAATTCTCCGGTACGAGTTTTTTCCCAATTGCAACCACGCGATTATTTGCTCCTTCTATCACTTTTACTTCTTCCATACCGCATTTTTTTACTTCGACAGCCAACACCGTCTCGTGGGAATCTGAAATAACTTGTGCCAATAATTGTGAGGGATATAAAACATCTCCATTCATTAGAATATGATTATCCTTTATAAGGCTATTTCTGCATAAGTAAACAGAGTGAGCCGTATTTGTCTCAAAAAAATGCTGATTAATAATATATTCTATATTTAATTCTGGAAAGTTCGCGGAAATAAAATCTATTATTTTCTCACGATAATATCCAATGACGATCGTAATTTGACTGATTCCTTGATTTTTCAACGATTCCAATTGTCTCTCTAAAATAGTTTTTCCACCTATTTCTAATAGACATTTGGGTATGGTTTCAGTTACAGGGTAAAGCCTTCGAGAAACGCCTGCGGCTAGTATAATTGCTTTCATAAGGGATGGAATCTAATGATTTATTTAGTGGAGTCCATCAGCTTTGCTTCAATATAATCCACTAATCTGCGAGATGCATTCCCATCCGGTAAAAAATGGAAATCTGATATTGCTTTGGTGCGTGCATTTTTTAATTCATCTGGTGATTCTAATATTTTGTTTACTGATTCAACCAATAGATCGGCGTTGTTTATTTGATAAGTAAAATTCACTTTTTCCATTCGTGCTTTATCAAAACGTTTGTTTACCAGCCATGGAAATAATTTGTGATGTTTACGAAATGAAAAATCAAGACATTGCACGATGGGTCGATTTAAAACCAAAAACTCAAACAGTGTTGAAGAAATATCTGTTAAGAGTAAGTCGCTGACTGAATAATATTGTATAATATTGAACTCTGTTTTATCTATTAAATAAACATTTCTTTTTTTGCCTAATTCACTAATAGCCTCCACATGGCTACGATACTTTTCCAACTGCCAAGAAAATTGATGCATTTTCACAATCAGGTTAAAGTCATAATCGTTATTCCGTAGGGATTTAACAGTTTTATCTATGGATGAGGGATAAAATGTCGGTGTATATAAAACGGTTTTGCGATCGACATCTAATCCAATCTCTTTCAACAAATTTTGGGGATCCTTTTCACATGATTTTATCAATGGATCTAGTTTTGTAAAACCACAAAGTGCAAGTCGCTTTTTCTTAAAACCCTTTGCTAACATATTGTCCACTCGTTCCTGAGATTCAATGGCATAAATATCAATATCCGATGAAGTGTCCTTATAATAGGATGTCTTTAATCCGATACCATGATATATCATGACCTTTAAAGTATTCCCCTTGGTCAGTTGATGTATTTTTCCAGTATTTCCCACAAATAGAATATCGGGTTTTAGAGAAGAACATACGGCCCGTCTTTTCTTTTCTGTTTTCCCGCGAATAATATGAACTTGCCTGTCTTGGAAAACATGAGTAAAATAATTTTCTTTTTCTTCCCCTTCAGCAACAGACAGCGTTACGTAGACGGCATAATTATTTCTCTTTAATAATTCATCAATGACAGGAAGAAACTGAGGTAAATAGTAAAGGTGCCGGACATCAAATAAGGCTGTTTTCATGATATAAGTTTTCTAATTTGCCTTTTTTGAAACCAGTTGGGTTTTTTCATTCTCAACGATTTTACCTCTTCAGAATCAATCACTTTTTCGATGGCTTCAAGGATGCGCTTTGACGAACTCCCATCAGTATATGGATGAAGTTCATTTCTATATTTTTTCCGTTGGTTGTGATATTCATTTCGATTTTTCAAACTCCGATGAATGGACGAGCCTAATTTTTTTGGATCATTGATATCAATTCCCTTTTCCTTCCTGGTGGTGGCTTTAAATGTGATAATAGGCCGGTCAAGGAATAAATATTCATAAGCCACAGATGAAGTATCAGTTATCAGCAAGTCAGATGTTTCCATAGATGGATGAATATCATTATCATCCACAATTATTAGCTGCTCACAGGCTAATTCATTATATTTCTCAATCCATTTTTGGTCCATCAAGGGGTGAAATTTAATTAACCAGCGGAAGTTTTCTATTTGTATCAGTTTTCTTATTTCCGGGAATAATGCTTTAGCACTGGTGTAGCGGGGACTAAAGGTGGGGGCATATAAAATCACATTGTCCATTTTTGTAAATCCCAATTCGGTTTTTCGGTGAGACTGGTTTTCTGCATGGAGATTGTCCATCTTCGACCAGCCCGTTTCCTTTACAAGGAAAGTGTGATGTTTTTGGGCTAAAATATTAAATTTAGCCGTCAGGTAGGGTCCCGGAGTACAATAAAGATCAAAAAAGTTTGTGATTCTATAATGGCCCCGCTTTTCCTCACCTAATCCATGAAAAATTTGGACTTTAAGTCCCGGCCAAAAATCAGGGACCACATTTCCCGGAACAATAACTGCATCCGGATTAAATGCATCGACTTCCCGGCTGGTTTGAATTGATTTATCTGGAGTAATTATTTCTTTGGCTGAAGCAGTCGTAAACCACTTTACGATATGGCCTGACATTTCTGCCGCATTTTCCACCGGCTTCAGTATGGAAAAAGAGTATGGTTTGGTCACAAATAGCAATAATTTCATTGGATAGGGATAAACCGCATGGAGAATTAAGATATTTTATTCGTAAACTTATGAAACCAATATAATTCAAGAAAAGCCACTATTAATGAAAAATATTTCAAGAAAACCAATTTTTATTCTGGGGTCAGAAAGATCCGGCACTACCTTACTTCGCCTTATCCTTAACGCACACTCACAGATAGGTATACCACCTCAAACGAAATTCTCTCGAAAAATATTAAAACGGTTGCTGTTTTTTGGAAATTTAACACGTGAAAATAATCGGTCAAAACTTGTTGAATGGCTTATGAAAAAACAGAAGAATACAAAATTAATAGATTTAAAACTTGACTCTTTCGATTTAAAAAAGATTTTAATTCATCAGCAAACAGTCGGTGGATTTTTATCATCTATTTTTCAATTATACGCAATTAAAAACGAAAAAAAAAGATGGGGTGATAAACGACCATATTATATACAATTTATTCCAACGTTGTTTAAGCTGTATCCGGATGCGCTCATAATTCATTTAATCAGGGATGGCCGGGATTGTGTCGCTTCTTTAAAAAGAATGAAATGGTGGAAAAAGAGTGCGATATATTCAATGTTGAATTGGCGGTACGCAATTCGAACAGGGAATAAGTCAGTAGGAATATTTCCGAATCAATTTTTAGAAGTGCGCTATGAAGACCTCATCAATGAATCTGAAAAAGTAATCAAAACTATTTGTGAATTTATCGGCGAAGACTTCGAAGAAAAAATGTTGGAATTTTATGCACATTCGTCTCAATATGTTCCTGCGTACAAGATGGAATGGCATTATAAAACAACACAGCCAATTAGCAATCAATACATCGGCCAATGGAAAAACAACTTAACGAAAAAAGAAGTTCAACTTATATCCTGGTGCTGTAAGGATGAATTAATTAAATGGAATTATACTGATTCAATACTGGAAGGAATTTCCATAACTCAAAAAATATATTATTTAATACAATGGTTCATATTTTATTTAGAAATTATTTTGAATAAAATGATTATTAATTTCAACCAAATTTTTTATCCATATTCATTATCGTATATGGATAAGCCAATTAACAAGTAAATATTTTTTCCGCAGCAAATAAATCATCTATAGTATCAATTTCATACCAATTCTCATTATCGAACACACACCCTTCAATCTCAATATTTCTTTTTTCCACTGCTAAAGCAATTGCCTGTTCATAGTAGCATTGTTTATTACCTTTTTTCAACAACCTTTTCAGTTCAGGCTGAATCATTTTTAAGAAATCATTTTTTATGAAATGGTAAATATTAACTGTTTTCCAAAGATAGATATCCAACTCAGGCTTTGTTCCAAGAGACTTCATGTATAATTGATTAATGAGCCTGTTTTGGTCCATTGATACAGTTGTGCCTTTCATATGGGGCATCAAGGGAGCGATCGCCATAGAATTCTTTTTCATGCTTATTTTTTCAATTTCATTGTTACTATAAATTAAATCTCCTTCCAATAAAAGAAAATTTTCATTGATGGCTGGGATTACCATCGCCAATGAAACAACATTATTGGTGCGGTGCCAATCCTTATTTTTAATATAGGTTATTTCCATTCCATTCCATTGATCACCGAAGGTATCCATTATTTGACCCCCCTCGTAACCAATAACAAGAATGATTTTTTTAAAGCCCATGGCAGCTAATTGATTCATCGACCGAATCAACAGGGGTTCGCCATTAATTGGTATGAGGCATTTGGGAAGTGCTGCTGTTTTATCAAAAAGTCGGCTGCCTCTTCCTGCTACCAAATAAACTGCTAGCTGAGTATTCATTTATTTAATTCTCTTTCCAGTTTTTTCAAATATTTACTCCTCTGGAAGACACGACTATACATTTTTTTCAATAAAACTAAAAAGAGAAGCCAAAGGGGAAATTCTGGTATTTCAAATATTAATCCAAGTCCGATCCAAAAGTAAAAGTCAGCCTGATTGAATAATAATATTTTTTTCTGGCCTCTGAGTATGTATTTCCATGTGGGCACATTATTCAGTGATTTTACATTTCCTCCAGGTCGAATTTTCTTCCCGGTACCGATATGTTTTTGTTCTTCATATGCAACAGACCAATACACGTAACAGACTTCCAAATAAAAAGCTGCCGCCATTGGGCCCATGAGTAAATAATAAAAGATGGCGCCATTCACATAAGCGTAATAAGCTAGGCTGCTGCTGACAAAAATGAACCCAACACCATCTAAAATCCTGTCTAGGAAACCACCGTAAAGGCTCGTTTTATTTCGATAGCGGGCTAAATTTCCATCCATACTATCCAATACTTGACCCATTTGCAGTATCATGGCAGCCGCAATTATCAGCGGCCTGTCATTGGTCAAAACCATGACCGCCGGCAGCATTTTTGCAAAAAATGAACATATCGTTAATCCGGTGGGTGTTATCCATTTCCAATCACCAATAAACGCTAAAATCAACCAGGACATAGGGTCACCGAATGTCGTCGTCCACCAATCTCGCGCTTGACGGTTTTTAAATGAAGAATATCGCTCCCAAAAACTCATGTTATCCTTTTTATAATGTAATCCCTTACTCTTTCAGATGCTTTTCCATCCAGTTGAAACAGCATATCTTTTTTATACTTTCCTCTTATTTCAACATAAGGATCATTCATTTCAAACGCATTTGACACTGTTTGCAATACATCCTTTGGATCATTAATGCGAAAACAAAAATCGGTCATTCCTTCTTTCATTTCTTTGTTTAATCTTCTCTTATACAATCGTTTAGAAAACAAATTATGATTCCATTTCAATGAGTAAAATTTACATAATACAACCGGTTTATCTAGGGCCATCATTTCATAGATAGTGGACGAGGCTTCTGTTATCAATAAATCGCTTATTGCAAGAAAAGGGACAATATTATACCAATCCGGTTTTAAAACTGCAATATGATTAATATTTTCAAATTTATTGAGACTCTTTTTTTCGCGCTTTAAACTAATTCCGCCAAAAGAAGATAAAAAATAAACCCACATATGGGGTTTAACAATTACATTGAAATCTTCGAGAGAATTGATTAATTCCGGCCAAATTTTTCGCAAGGAACTGGGATAAAACGTCGGACCATAAAGAATTGTTTTTTTCTGGGGATCGAGTTTTAATTCATTTAAAATTTGTTCTCGATTAAATACTGCATCCTGAAATAATGGATCTAGTTTTGTGAATCCTGTTAAGACCATATCCGTTTTTATCCCTGCTGCCTTCAGCTGTCTTTCCCGCAAAGCACCTTCCACGAAACGAACATCAAGGCGTGAGTGATTGTCCTGCCAATAGGAAGGCTTTACACCTATGCCGTGGTAAATCATTCCCACCAGCGTTTTATCAGTGACAAACTGACGAATGGGGTACCTTGACCACCCGCATATAAATACATCTGGTTCAAAACGTTTAATTTTACTAGCTCTGTTTTTTTCATTATCTGCGCTAATGATTGGAAGGTTTCTTTTTGATAAAATTTTTTCAGTTAATGCTTTTTCTTCCCTATTGATATCGCAGGATACGGATGTATATACCTCGAACCGATTATCATTCTTCAACAGGTCTATGACCGGATCGAATTGTGGAAGATGGTATAAATGATATACATCAAATACAATTTTAAAGGGCATAAATTACTCGCTTACGCTGGTGTTATTCTCGAATTGGATACCATATAAATATTTATAAATACCATTTTTTAACAATAATTCATCGTGGGTACCGACCTCTTTAATTTCACCATTGTCCAATACGATAATGTGATCGGCATTGGTCACAGTCGACAACCGGTGGGCAATCACAATGACAGTTCGATCCGCCATCAGTGTCTCTA
>CAZBEY010000042.1:0-15069 GCA_964491015.1 uncultured bacterium
ATTCAGGGATTCTTCCTTTGCGTGGAAAAACATCTTCGTCACACACGATCAGGTGAATTATATATTGATTTAGTCTTACGGGATAACACAGGCACAGTCCATGGAAAAATCTGGGATAAAGTACCTGAATTCAACGAAAAATTTTCATCAGGAGACCCTGTGGCTGTCAAAGGGAACGTGGAGTTGTTTCAGGAACGTCATCAATTGGTTGTTGTAAAAATTAACAAAGCATCTGTCCAGTATTATGGACGATATGGATACGATCCTGCATTGATTGTACCTACATCACCCTATGATCCAAAAATAATGTGGAAGGATGTTGCTGCTATAATGGCAAAAATAAAAAATCCCTATCTAAAGAAATTAGTATCTTCCATTTACCGGAACAATAAGGAAAAAATATTAATTCATCCCGCATCAGTTGTCATGCATCACAATTATCGTTCCGGTTTTTTGGAGCATATTCTCTCCATGGCAAAGATTGCTGGTCAATTATCGGAATTTTATGATGTGGATAAGGACTTGGTTGTGACAGGCGTACTGCTTCATGATATTGGAAAATTGGAAGAAATATCTGAAGATATGGAATCGGAATACACCGATGCGGGGAATTTTATTGGTCATATTGTTATTGGTCGGGATATGGTGATGGCAGCTGGTAAAAAAATCAACAATTTTCCAAAGGTATTATTACAAAAATTGGAGCATATAATTTTATCCCATCAAGGCCGATTTGAATGGCACAGTCCCAAGCAGCCCGCTTTCCCGGAAGCGATGTTGGTGCATATGATAGATAATATGGATGCAAAAATGAATTTGATGAAATCGGTAATTGACGAAGATAAAGATGAAGGAAAATGGACCAACAAAAAGAATATTTTCCGCACACCGCTGTACAAAGGATCGGATGAATCTGAATAAATTAGTGCAGGCGTCTATTTTCACTGCTTCGGCGATTGGCGCCGGTTTCGCACTCCTCATGGTTCCAAATATCGAACTGATTTCAGTAATCGTTTTTTTAGCCGGGATGCATTTAGGAATTCCTTGGGGAATACTTATTGGAGGAACAGCAGAAATGATTTTTTCCGGATTAAATCCCATAGGGTCAGGTTTGACGTTTCCACCACTATTTATATTTCAAATCCTGGGAATGGCATTTATTGGTTTCTCCGGAGGGTTTCTAGGAAATTATTTTTTAAGAAAAAAATTTTCTATTTTCCAAGTAGTCACTTTAGGTGCCACCGGTTTTTTTTTAACACTCATTTTTGATTCATTAACGACATTAAGTTATCCCATCAGTGCCGGCTTTGATCTCTCCAGAACAATAGGTCTGTATATTTCAGGAATAGGTTTTACTATTTTGCATCAGGTATCCAATGCTGTTATATTTGCTGCGGGTGTCCCGCGCGTTACAAAATATTTAGTAAAAAAAGATTAACCGCAAAGTGTGAATAAAAAAGCAAAATATATTTTGGTAAGAAACAAGGAATAAAAAGAGTTGTAAATGGTTTATAAATCTCTGGAAACATTGCGTAAATCTTTCTGCTCTTTGCGGTTAAATTATCAATATTTATTACTAATCAGTACTATGCTGTTTGGACAAAATATTATCGAACGCCCCTATGATTGGAGCGGCCAGTATGGATCATCGACAGTGAATAACAGATTATTTTGGAATACGGATTGGAGTTCCGGTCCACTTTTATTTGATGGAACATATACTTTCTTACCAATGCGATACGGTCCTTATATTCAATCGAATTTCGCATTATTAGAATCAAACGAAATTCCACTGCCCCAACTACAGATTCAAGATACATCATCAATAAAATCGACCTTGGATTATAAAATAGGTGATTACAATTACGATCAACTGGCCATCGATATTGATTTTAAGAAACCAAATAGATATAGCAGACTTTATGGATTCAAACGAAGTTACGCCGGTAGAGAGGGACAGTTTTTTCATCCGGAAGGTATGATAGTACCCATGCAGCAAACATATAACGTTGAATACGGATCTGAACATAATAGCTGGCTGTTAAATGCGGCGGCAGCAAGACTCATAACAGAATCCGGGTTACCGGATACGACCCTCTCAAGCGGATTATTCGAGGATGAAATATTAATGGCAGGCGTCCTAGTACAATCACCGGGAGATCAAATTCAACTCACATCCCATTTGGCGCTTTTTCAGCAATGGCGCCGTGTGAATGCATCATGGTATGAAAATCGAAAGGGACAATATATAAATCGAAGTTACTGGCAGAGTCAACTAAATGGATTCAAAATTGAAGAATTCGATTTATCCTTTGGGTTAGACTTAAATGCGCGAACAGTTACTATGGTAGATACTATCGCCAGGCAAAGCAACTGGGCGACATCCTACGCAAAAGTGAAATGGAAGGAACTTAATTTTACTTACGGTGGATCGTTTTTTGATGAGGGTGGATCATCTAGATACCTATCAGCAAAATATTTTAATTCATGGAAAAATTTATCGATCAATGCAAAGTATTCAGATCAATTAAAACCAACCCATTTTCATATCTGGGAAGCAAACCATCATGATAAGATTGAAAGATCAATTATAGCAGATTTCTCTTTTCTGGCTCATTTTAAAAATGGTAAAACAGGATTGAATTATTATAATGGCGCATCATCCATCCGTAACACAAAAAAGGGGACTTATTCTGCTATTATGCTTTACGGGCAATTCGATTTATTAAAATATTTTTCGTTTCAGGGTTCGTATGCACTTCAAAGAGGGAATTATTATTTATCAGACAAAGTTGGAAACAGAGCATCTTTTCAACTCAGTATAAAAAAAGATCACTTTTTTAACCGCTTTGATTTAGCCGCCAAATTATATGGTGAAGGACTAATGAATAGAGAAGAAACAAATTTATTATCGCCATTAGATGGCATTCCTTTAGAGTCTATCGTAAAATCATCAGAGAAACTCTCCGATATCTGGCTTCTTCATTTTGATATTTCCGCCACCATTTCCACCATGACCTTGACCTGGTCAGTGAAAAATATTTTTCAAGCAATCGAACCCGTATCTCTGAATTTGTTTCCTGATAAGGAACCTGGGGATTTCCTTGTCCAATATCATTCAGCCTTCCCACCCATGGGGCGCATGTTTACGTTTGGGATTCACTGGACGTTTAAGAACTGATAATTGATTAAACCTTTTATAAGGTTTGAATTAACATAATACTCATGCCGGACGTTGCGTCCTGCATGAGCATGAATATTATTCTTTCGGAGCTAAATCTTTGCCAAGATAAATATTTTGTTATTTATTAAAAACAGCAAAATCCGTAGGTAATGCTCCTACATCGAAGGAACGTAAAATTTTTCCGGAGAGATTTGTAATAATTATCTGATCCGGCGCCAAATAATCATCCGTAATACCGAAGAGAATTCTGCCACCTGAAACCACTACTGAATACACCCCTGAAAAATCTCCGATTACATTTGTACTATCGGCTGATAAATCACTACCCAAAGGTGCAATACCGCTGTTTGTAGCCCTGTAAACATTACCATCCAATTCCACAAGATCAGACCCATAATTACTCGCCATTCCATAATCATTTGCCACCACAACACCCGATGATAAATCAACAGCACTCATTCCGGCATAGCTGTTCCAATTCAAATCATAAGAATTGCTGGCAGCATACAGCGTACTCCCGGATACCAGCAAACGCCCCGGTCCCGAAACGACATTAAATGTATCAATAATTGCTTTGGATGATGCATCAATTTTTAAAATATCATCGTTGGTAGACCAATCACTATTCAAGGGAACCGAAACATAAAGGTAGCCATTATTGTATAGTATATCTTCCGGCATTCCATTAACACTGATTGTATCGGTAACCAGATTGGTATTCAGGTCCAGTACGAATATTCCATTATTCCACGTCGTGACATAACCTTTATCATTCCCAAATGCCATATAACGCGGACTGGACATGGCGAGGTTTACACTTGTCAAATGAGTTGTGGTTTCTCCCAAACTCATCACCTCCAAAGAGTGACTATTATTATTAATGATATATAAATTATTATTGTGGATAACCATGGCGTTGGCAACATCGCCAAGGCTTGTTCCGGTGATGGATTCATATACATTTGCCTGGACTTCAGATTCTTCATTACCAAGATCCAATGACCACAAGGATGCATTTGCTGATCCGAAATTTCCTTCGCAAAGTATGAATAAATTACCTGTGTCAGGTTCGTTTTTTACTGTTTCATCTTCACATCCTATGAATAAGAAGATTCCAAGTGTAAGTGTCCAATTGAGAATCAATTTCATTTTTGTTCCTTTGATTGTATGTTGAATGATAGGTTGAAAGCTCTTCCCGGCTCCGGGTACCCGAAAACAGACTGATACTGTTTGTCGAAAATATTTTCCACTGAAAATGTTACCTGAATGATTTGTTTTGCAATTGATTGGCGATAGGAAATAAATGTCGATGCAATCAAGTAGCTCGAAAGAGTGATATCTTTGGGAAAATCATACATGGCAATCTGTTCTCCGGTATAATTTGACGCTAGTGTAAAAGATAGATGATGAAAATTTTTTGTTATTGAAACAAAACCGCCATAGTTCGGGGCATATCGTAAAGAATTTTTCCTGATATTATCTTGACTCCAAAGCCTGGTGATATAACCGGTAATATCTAAATAGGACAGGGATAATTTTGTTGATATAGTCATGCTGGTACGATTGGTTGAGGCAATATTCTCCGCATGCCAACTCTGGTCACCGGGAATCCATTGAATTAAATTAGCGCTTTTGATATTTCGAACTGTTAAATCAATTATTGATTTTTCTGATTGCCATGAATGAATCGACATGACTTTAAATGCTTCCTCCGGTTGGAGTTTTTTATTTCCGCCGGGAATCCAGTACATATCGTTAAATGATGGAGTTCGAAAAGAAGTCCCGAATGATAAAATGTGTTTTAACAGAGATGACTGTTGCCAAGTCATGTCTGTATGATATGTCATTCCGGAATAAGTATCGCCGATTTTATCAAATCGAACCGCTTGTTGGAATGAAAAGTCATTCTGTTTCCAACGCCCAGCTAATACACCGGACATGTTATGTCTTAATTGCCGGTCTGTATCAGTACTGGTAATCCCCTCTTTAAAATATTCTCCCTGAATATTAATTGATATGGACGGAGTAACATTTAGTCTTGCAGATGTGTGATATTGATTCGAGAAAACGGTATGGCGGCTGTCAATTGCGTAATCAGGGTCGATATAATTTTCATCACTATTGCGAGTGGTAACCTTACCCATCAGAAAACCATTGGGCAATAGGTAGGCTCCAGAAATTGAAAGGAGCATCAAATCATCCTTTCGTGATGCGTTTAAACTCGGAGAAAACACAAAGCCCGCCACCCCTCTACCCTGTCTTGAATATAGAAAAGATCCTTTCATATGCACCCGAGGATGAATTAATCCTGATGCTGACATAGTTGAATAATCTTTTTGAAAATGATTATTCTTTCTGACAAATGTTTTCCCCTGCCAAGTTACTTCATAATCATCTTCTGCCTTTAATTGTCCTACTGAAACATACGTATTCACTGTGGAAAACCGGGATTTCTTTTGGGCTGTCCAGGAACGCCTGCCCCAATTACCGAAGCTTGTCTTAAATGACGTTTGTTTTCCGGCATTATTCAAATAAATGACTCCGTCGGAAATACCTGAACCATAAAACAATCCGGGATGAATGGTCGTTGAAGCAGAACCAATAACGACGTTGGGAAGTTGAGAAATATCTGTCTCGCCATTTTGAGGATTGGTTAAATCGATTCCTTCATAAATAATTTTTGTATGGGAGCCTGATCCACCATCGATGCTCACGGTGGCATTTCCTGCCAGACCGCCATAACTTCGAATTTGAATTCCTGGAACTTGTATAAGATTAGATGCAATAGATCCATTCGACTGTTTTTCAAAGTCATACTGCCTTGAGAATGGCTGATTTAATAACCTGTTTTCATTGATAACGACGGGATCCACAGTAATTGGGTCAATATCCATAACAATGGTAATGTATTCGTATTTTTCAACAACCACACCAGACTGTTCATAACCGTAACGCTGTACGATTAGAGAATCTTTATCATCTGCATCAATGGTAAATTGACCAAACTCGTCCCCTATTTCCCATTGGCCGGTGGAAATATTTTGAATTATTGCGAATGAAACCGGCGCTCGATGACTATCAATTACATTCCCTCGAATTGGGAATGCATTTAACAAATAAATAAAGTTGAATAAAATTAGAATATATTTAAACAAGAAAAACCCCGTTAGAAAACGGGGTTATGGGAACGAAATACTGATAATAGTTAGAGTTTCGTATCATAACCTTTATCCCGAAGATTAGTGGATACACTATTTGTTCAGGTTCCTGACTCATGCATTTGCATTTACAGTAGCGGGAACTGTGTCCGGTTTTAACAGACTTCCCTGAAACATAATAGTGTAAAAGAACCTTATATATTAATCGATATAGTAGATTGAATCAAAGATCAAAGATGAGAAACTTCCAAAAATGTTGTATTGGGACTATGATGGAAGGCTGAATAAATTTGCCGTTGAATTTTTAGGTAAAAAACACATGGATTATTTTATTATCAATGTATCAGTGGCAAACGTGTATCAGGAGCCGTCATTTAATTCTCCTATGGCAACTCAGGCTCTTTTAGGAGAATCATGCTCCATCATCGGACAATCCAATAATTGGTACCGGATACAACAGTGGGATGGTTACGAAGGCTGGGTAAATCAATTTTATGGAATAATTCAGAATAACATTTATGAATCTAATTCTATTTTTTATCACTCTCATGGTGTCATCCGTAATGAAAAGAATCAGCCCATCCGCATAATAAATTTCGGTTCCCGATTATCTGTGGTAGAAGAGGAAAATAGTTACGCAGTAACACTTCCTGACGATCAAAAAGGAGTCATTGACAACGGGTTAAGGGTAGATCCATTCGTTCCATCTCGTGAATCAATAACCAAACTTGCAAAATCATTTTTAGGAATTTCCTACCAATGGGGCGGAAAAACCACACAAGGATTTGATTGCTCCGGGTTTGTACAAACTATTTTTAAAGCTCATGGAATTGATTTTCCAAGAGACTCCTATCAACAAGCAGACCGTTTACAAAATAACATTGAATTAGAAAACATCCAAAAAGGGGATTTATTATTTTTTGCGGAAGGGGATCAAATCAGCCATGTCGCTATAAGTTTGGGGGGCTTTGAATTGATTAATGCCAGAGGGTGGGTAAGGATTGAAAGTCTTGACCCAATTGAAATATTTTACAGCAAAAAACTGAAGAATCTATTTGTAAAAGCATTATCTATCGAAGAAGTATTAAACTCCTGACCATGTTTCACACATCCAAAAACGGTTTACCATTAAATAAAGCAGTTCTCATGCTGAATATGAATTATGCCCCTTTAATGATATGCACCGCAAGGAGAGCGATTTGCCTCAAATATCTTGAAAAAATAGAAGTTGTCGAAACATACCAAGAGGTAGTTCATTCACCATCAATTATAGAAAAGTTACCCAGTATTGTGAAACTGAGAGATTTTGTCCATTACAACAGCATGGATGTTGTTTTAAGCCGGAAAAATATTATGCTTCGTGATAAACATACATGTCAATATTGCGGGTGCAAATCAACTTCCTTAACTATTGATCACATTATTCCGAGGGAGCGTGGCGGATTGGACGGTTGGGATAATTTGGTTGCAGCATGTCAAAGTTGTAATATTAAAAAAGGGAATAGATCACCGGAAGAAATCGACATGCCTTTGAGACGAGTGCCAAGGAAACCCAATCGCATTCACTATTTCCAACAATTCATTAATCACGATCAAGCCGCATGGCGGCCTTATTTATTTTTGGAGTCATTTTGAAACGAGTATTAAGCGGGATTCAACCATCCGGTCAATTGCATTTAGGAAATTATTTTGGTATGATGCAGCGGATGATCCACTACCAGGAAGAAAATGATCTGTTTTGTTTTATCGTCGATTACCATGCTATGACGTCAATCCAAGATGCCACAAAGCTGCGGAACAATACGGTCAATGCTGCAATGGATTTTTTCGCATTGGGGATGGATGAGAAAAAATCTACATTTTGGGTTCAGAGTGACGTTCCCCAAGTAACTGAACTTACATGGATATTATCAACTGTTACCGGTGTTGGAATGCTCGAAAGAGGCACCTCTTATAAAGATAAATTGGCCAAAGGATTGAAACCAAATATGGGGCTATTTTCATATCCGGTTCTCATGGCTTCGGATATTTTAATTTTCGGAGGAGAAATTGTCCCGGTTGGAAAAGACCAAAAACAACACGTTGAAATGACACGAGATATTGCCATTCGATTTAATCAAACTTATGGAGATGTATTCGTTATACCGGAAGCTGAAATTGATGAAAGAAGTCAGCTGGTTCCAGGTATAGATGGTCAAAAGATGAGTAAATCATACAATAATTCCATACCGATTTTTGACGATGAGAAAGTCATCAGAAAAAAAATTATGTCGATCGTGACCGATTCAACAGGAGTCAATGAGGAGAAAAACACTGATTGTCCCCTGTTTCATTTGTTCAGTTTATTCTTAAATGATCAGGAAAAGGCAGAGCTGAAGGATAAGTTTACGACTCCCGGTACCGGTTACGGTGAAATAAAAAAATCATTATTTTCGCGGGTTATGGATCATTTCCAGTCCTTTCGTGAAAAAAGAGTCTATTTGGAAAACCATAGAGATTTCGTATATGACACACTAAATATTGGCGCTGAAAAAGCATCTGCAGTTGCGGAACAATTTTTAGTTCGAGCCAGAAACGTAACAGGGTTAAATTATCGGACATGACATATCGGGTTCATTTAAATAACTTTGAAGGTCCACTGGACCTATTGTTGTATTTTATTCGCAGGGATGAGATTGACATCTACGATATTCCTATCGCCAATATTACTCAAGAATTCATTGACACTATTGAAGAGATGAGACAATTAAGTATTTCCGTAGCAGGTGAATTTATCGATATGGCGTCAACACTGATGCGGATAAAATCGAAAATGCTCATTCCGCGCCCTGATTTGGATGAAAACGATGAAATTATTGATCCAAGAACAGAATTAATCAATCAATTATTGGAATACTCACGTTTTAAAAAAGTATCAGAATCCTTAAGCGCCTTTGCTGAAAATCGCAGTCATGTATTTTCATCCGGTAATACTTTATTCGTCTCCGAAGAACCGGAGGAAATGAATGTTATATTGAAAAATGTGAATCTTTATGATATTGCAAAAGCTTTTAAAATTGCAATGGATAACAAACCGGTTATTCAAACCTACGAACTTCAAGGTGAAAAAGTGGTTTTGAATAATCAAAAAGAATTGGTCATGAAATCTTTTGATGGCGATGGTCGTTTGCGGTTTTCAACATTACTCAATCAAATGCAATCAAAACTTGAAATCGTAGTGACCTTTTTAGCCATTCTTGACCTAATACGATTGCACCAAATTACTGTTGTGCAGAATGAAATATTTGGCGAACTTGAAATTCAACTCCTGACAGCGAAAGCATAATTTGAATTACACAGAACAACAAAAAATTATTGAAGCGCTTCTTTTTGCATCATCTGAACCTTTAACTCAAACAAAGATCAATACGGTATTTATGGATGATGCTCCGGATTTAAGTGAATTAATTGATAGTCTATCGGATCAATTTGAAAAAGAACAACGTCCATTGGAAATTCAAAAAATCGCAGGCGGCTACCAATTGATCACAAAACCCGAATATGAAACATGGGTAAAAAAAGCGCTAACCAAATCAGGGAAACTAACACTGTCACAAGCCGCATTGGAAACATTGGCAATTATAGCTTATAAGCAACCGGTGAGCCGATATGAGATTGAAGCCATTCGGGGCGTCGACAGTACCGGTGTACTAAAAACGATTTTGGATCGAAGCCTGATCAAAATAAAAGGGCGGGATATTGGTCCGGGGCGTCCGTTACTTTATGGTACCACTGAAGCGTTTTTGGAACATTTTGGACTCAACAGAATCTCTGATATGCCCAAGCTAAAAGAAATTAATGAACTCGCTGAAGCAGATGTAGACACACAACTCGAAGCATTTGTTCATGCGCCAACTCATCAAACGCCTGAAATAGATCACCCGATTGATACACCATCTGCATGAAGCGTAATAACGCTTTAATTGCAAGATAAAACATTATGCGGTTAAATAAATTCCTGGCAAAAGCCGGTGTCGCTTCGCGGCGAGAATCCGATCGGTTAATCAAAGAAGCAACAACCATTGTTAACGGAGTTTTGCAAACAGATCCTGCTTTTGATGTTTCGCCGAGCGATACCATTTTTTTCAATGGAAAACGGTTAACAATCGATCAAAATATTTCCATTATTGCACTAAATAAACCCAAAGGATACATCACAACTTCCAACGACCCAAAAGCGAGAAAAACAGTCAATGAATTGATTCCTCAAAATCCGAGACTATTTACCGTGGGACGCTTGGACCGGAATACGACAGGTCTTTTATTATTTACAAACGATGGCGACTTAGCTCAAGATTTGATGCTGCCAAAAAATAAAGTTTCCAGAATTTATAATGTAGAAATAAATCAGTCATTCAACCAATCAGAAATGACAAAAATAAATCGTGGTATTTATATCGGCTGGGGACAAAAGGGAAAAGCAAATATTATTAAACAAATCACTCGTAAAAAATCCACAATCGTTCGCTTGGAACTTCAGCAGGGAAAAAACAGAGAAATCAGACGAATCATGAATAAAATGAACCGAAGAATTTTTTCCCTCCACAGGATAAGTTATGGTCCGATTGAAGTAAAGGGTCTTTCGATTGGACAGTGGCGAGCACTATCAACTGAGGAAATTAGTAGTCTGCGAAAATCATTAAGTAATTGATCACAATTCGATTTTCAACAACGATTTATGACCCAACCAAAGGGGGATTACTGTTGCAATTATATTCAATATCAGAATACCCAAAATAATTGGCGCCAGGCTTATCATTGCTGTTCCATTTTCCAATAAAGTGACGATCCAAACCAAACTTCCAGCCATCATTGCCACATAAACGAGACTGATCATTATGGTTATAATACCGCCCGCACTAGAACTGATTCTCATTGGGTTTCGTTCGTGGAATTGGGGATAAACCGCTCCTAATCCCAATGCAATACTGATAAGCGCTACACTCATTAATAAAAGGAATACAGTTGTTATGAGAGTAAATGAAAAGTGTTGACTCAAATAATAGTTACTCATAATAGCCACAATTTCTGCAATGGTGAAAAATACAAGAAAAGATATCCAAAATTTTTCTTTAAATAATTTTGATAGATTCACAGGAGCAACCATCACAATCCAAAGACTTTTCCCTTCCAAGCTAATGAGGGGATAAACGAATCGCGATGTTAGCGCTGAAAGAATGAATCCGCTAAATCCAAAATTCAATAAATATATCGCCCTCTTCCAGAAGGGAGATAGATACGGAAATTGTACATTAGCCCGGGAAAGATTAATCAAGTAAATTCCAATAAATAAGGCAAGAAGCAGAAATTGAATCCATTGTTGAGGTGTTCTGATAAATTGAAGAATATCCTTTATTACTAAGCCTCTCATTTGGGGAGAAAGCCAATGTATCTCATTTATCACGTTGATTCCCTCTAATTTATGATGTCTCTCTGTTGACACCTTTCTTTGGCCTGATCCCTCCATTAATTGATATGTGATATGATAATTATGTTTTGCAACAAAACTTGATATTTCAATTCCCACCAATCCGGTAGTGATGAATAGTCCGCTAAAATACACCAAGTCCTTCAGATGATATTGTGAAAGAGCGTTAAAAAGTTGACTAAACCAGTAACTAGGAATGAGTGGGAACGGCGTTCGGGACAGGTTGGCAAGGTACCGATTCATAAATCTGAAACTCGCCGCATCCCCGGTCAGAAGTGTTTCCTGCTGACTAAATTTGAAGTAGCTCCAGACTAAAATAACAAAAATGAGTCCGAGAAAAATGAGTACTGATCGCATTTTAAACCATTTAGTCAGACGTATAACGAACATCAGGATAATAAGACTGATAGATGTTGATATGACCAGAAAAGGAAGAAGCCCCACAAAAATAAGAATGGATAAATTCAGAAAAGATAAGGATTTTACAGTTCCAAAAGCGAATGTGATTGGCAACCCAAGAATAAGAATCGCCCAGGAACTGTAAATGAGGTTTTCTACAAATTTCATGTGAAATATTGAAGTAAATGATATGGGAACTGTCATTAAATATGAGACTTCACGAGACCGATAAAGAGTAGACAAACCGGCGACAATATTTGAAAGGATAAGGAGGTAGAATATAATGGACCAGCTGATATAAAATATTCGATCCAATAGCAGCAGGCCCAGTTCACCTTGCTCCAGAAGGAAATATGCACCCTTTACGAAGAGAATGTATCCACCAATAGCTAATCCAAAAATAATGAGCAACGAGATGGAAATTTCCAGCCACTTTTTCCGGAATGTCTTTTGAAGGTGCGCGAAAAATGCCCGCAGCTTAATCAGTGTAATTGAAAATGAAAAAGACGACATAATATCAGATTACATCAATTTGATTGGGTTGATAATTTGTTCACCCATACCGCCCTCCTCTCTTTCAACAATATCTAAAAAGAGATCTTCAAGATTTCCATCAAATTGAGTGGTAGACTGAAATGATTCAACCGTTCCAATCCCCAGGATATTTCCCCGATTGATGATGGCAATTCTGTCGGAGAGTTCTTCCGCCACATTCAGATTATGGGTTGAGAGAAAAACAGTAATGCCCTCTTGTGATTTTTCCCTAAGCATATCTTTGATTTTTCTGGCTGTCTTTGGATCAAGACCTACCGTTGGTTCATCGAGAATAATCACTTTTGGATCATGCAAAAATGCAGCGGCAAAAGACAACCGCTGTCTCATCCCTTGGGAATACCCTTCTACCCTATTGGAAATCCATCCAACCATATCTAATTGGTTTATTATCAATCGAATCCCTTCCTTCATTTCTTTAGGATTCATCCCATATAAATTTCCAATAATATTTAAAAATTCCTTACCTGTCAGCTTATCATAGAGAAAGGGAGCATCGGGAAGATAACCAATCATCATTTTTGTTTCAAGAGGATCTTCTACGATATTTGACCCATGAATGTGAATGGACCCTGCATCCGGAGTCATGAGACCAACCATCATTTTGATTGTAGTGGTTTTACCGGCTCCGTTCGGTCCTAAAAAACTGAATATTTCACCAGGTTCCACTTTGAAGGAAACAGAATCAACTGCGACCAATGAATCAAATGATTTCGAAATTTTCTGAAGTTCTATCATAATTGTTGCTTCTTGTATTTTTGTTCTATGATGCTGATTTTGACACGTCCCAACAAGTTGATGAGCTCTGTTATATTATTAAAATCCCCTTCCAATAATGTAATGTGGGTTGCGTCAGCTACTGATTGCCCAAGTGTAGGATCCACTGCGATCCATTGTCCATCTAAATAAACTACAGGCCAGGCATGATAAAGAAATCTACCTTGCAGATACACTAATCCGATGTGAATTTTGGTAGGAACACCCATACTGCGGCTTAAAGATGTAAACAGGGTAGAATGTTCACTGCAATCTCCTTGTTTTCCATCGAGTATTTCCAATGCGGAAGAAAGGGATACGACAGGACGTTTTTGTAGGTAATTATAAACCCAATCATTTAACACATTTACCTTTTCGAGTTTCGTTTGGTCATTTTTTGTCAATTCCCGGGTTAATTCCACAATCTTGGGATGGGTGCATTGAATAATTACATTTGAAACAAGGAATGTATCTAGGGAAGCTTCCTGTTGAGTAATGGATACTGGTCTCAGCCGGAGATGAATGGGATCTTCCTGAATAATCTTCTGTCGATCTGTATTGAATTTGTGTAAATACTGCGGATCGATTCCATCAATTGCAAGAGTTAACTCCTGCAATGACGATGGATCTTTTATCGTTGGTTTTACTTGAATTGCATACACATCCATTAAATCGATTTCACCGGCATCATACTCCATTTTTAGCGCCTCTTTCGGAGTCGCTTTCTCCATGACTAACCCCATAATCGTTTCTTCACGAAAGGTTAATCCATTATCATCCAGCCATAAGATGGAAGGTACACCTTTAAACAAAACCCTGATTTTATTTAGTTTATAACTCGTTTTTCCAATGGTAATCTCTTCTTTACCTTCATGGGTGATTTCCACTTGGTTTGCTTCCAGAGTAACCGGGTCAAAAGCAGGCAGTATAATTTTTTCTCCTTCAGTGATTCCTTGCCAAGCAACCATGGGCTGAATGCTGAGGTATGTATAAATTTCGTCAGGAACCTGAATATCCGTTGATGTGCTTTCTGTACCATGTTGTATAGTCATATGCAGTGTCCGGTCAGTCTTCTTTCCACGTGCAGCTACAAGATATTGATCTGATTTCATGTGAAAATCAAAAGAAGTCAATCTGAAAAGGGTATCCACATTTACTTTATTTTTCATTAAAATTTTTGTTTCCACTCCGGCAACGGATAGATTGAGATGGGCTGTACTCGTTATGGAATATCCTCGATTTCCCAAGTTTGCAACAGAATAAACAGAATAACCTAATTTTATCCCATGATGAGTGATCGTCATCCATTCTGAGTCAGTAGGTATATTTTTAATACCAGATTCCAGGGATATGACTTTCGCATTCGATGTACTGTCGAAATAGGTGTTTTTTATCAGGGATCCTAATAGTACACTCCATACCCCGAAGAGTAGAAACACATAAATTGAGTGGAGTGGTGCAGTAATTTTACGCACAATCATATTGGAAACAAATCTGGCTTCAATTGGAATATTTCATCGACTCAAAGTGTGACCGGAGAATCAGTAAAAAGT
>CAZBEY010000042.1:15169-17495 GCA_964491015.1 uncultured bacterium
GCCGAAGCGACAGCGCAGGCAGGTAATGTCCACTAATTACATATTTACGTTTTACATAATTACATAGGACTATGATTCCTCTATCCATTATTATTACCATTCTTGCATAAGTTAGTATTCGCTCATGAATTTTCCAGGATTAGAAATATTTCTTCCAGAATTCTGTAGATTCAGGCCAGCGGGCAGTGACCTTTTTTAAGTTAGTCCAGAAATCAACGCCGCTTCGACCGGTGATATCCCCATGACCAAATTTTGATTCATTCCATCCGCCAAAACTATAGGGTTCTCTGGGAACCGGGACACCAATATTAATTCCGACCATTCCTGCCGATGCTGATTCAGAAATCGTTTTGGCCACCTGACCTGATGTGGTAAAAACAGCTGCTGCATTTCCATACGGGTTTCCATTCTCTATCTTCATGGCGCTTTCCAGCGTATCAGTACGGATGATGGAAAGAACGGGCCCGAATATTTCCTCCGTCGCGCATGGCCAGTCCGGCTCTATGCCGTCCAAAATTGTAGCGCCCAGCCAGTATCCGTCGGGATATGCTTCAGGTGGATTTGGATTGCGACCGTCTACAAGTACTTTGGCGCCCATGGCTTCCGCATCATCAATATATCCTATGATTTTTTCTAAAGCTGCTTTGCTGACGATGGTTCCCATGTCAACACCCAGCTTAAATGATTTTGCTTCTTCCACCAACTGATCAATTATATGATCCACTTCTGCCACTGCCACAGCAACACTGGCTGCCATACACCGCTGCCCTGCACTGCCCATGGAACTGGCTAATAGTCCTTTCGCTGTGGAATCCTGATCGGCGTCAGGAACAACAATCATATGGTTTTTCGCACCTCCCAGACAAAGGGCGCGTTTCCCCTGAGCTGTTGATCTGGTATAAACAATTTTCGCCACTTTTGACGAGCCGACAAATGCAACAGCTTTAATATTGGGATGATCGCAAATACTCTCGACTACGTCACGTGCACCATTTACGACACTTAGCACACCATCGGGTAGTCCGGCTTCCTGTAAATATTCAGCCAATTTCAATGCAGCCAGCGGCGTTTGTTCAGATGGTTTTAGAATAAAACAATTTCCTGTGGTGATGGCGATAGGAATCATCCAAAGTGGAACCATAATGGGGAAATTAAACGGCGTAATCCCTGCCACCACACCCAGGGGTTCATTGGTCATAGTACAACTAATTCCGCTGCCTACATTGGAAGAATCTCCTTTCAGCATATTTGGAAGGGAGGCTGCAAATTCTATTACTTCAATTCCGCGGAGTATACTTCCCTTTGCATCGGCGATTGTTTTTCCATTATCCAACGCCACCAAGTATGCCAGATTCTCTATATCCTTTTCCATGATAGTTTTCAGATTGAACATTACCTGTGCTCGATGACGGATATTTGTCGACGCCCATGCAGAGAATGCAGTCTTTGCATTGTCTACGGCGAAGTCTAAGTCATTGCTATTGGAATCAGGAATAGTAGCGATCTCCTTGTTAAAATAGGGAGAAATGACAGAAATTGATTTCCCGGAGGAGGAATCGTGATTTCCACCGCTAATCCAATTTTGTTTTGCACCAGTGTTTTGAAATTGAATTATGTTACTCATTTAAATCCTTTATGATTCATTACCTAAAGTTTGCTCATAGTATAACTTAACTTGGAATTTTCATCAAAATGCTAAATTTGTGTTATTTTTATACCTTTAGAAGGTGGAAAATATAATCTTTCTATTAATTATTTTCGGTTTATACTGCCTTCTAAAGGTCGGAATTAATTTGATTCTCTGAGGACGATCCAAAATAGTCCCGTTTGAAATAGAGATAGACCAGAAATCCCCACCAACCTAAAATAGTCAGGATGGTAGTGAGATTCATTGCTTGTGATACCACACTTTGTCCATCCTGTCCCAATAGACTCTGGTATCTTCCTAATGTTGTTGCGGCTTCCATCGCTCTTGCTGAACCGTCCAGCAGATAGAGAATCCTCTCCAGGGTATAAAAAATAGTCCCGTAAAACATAGACCGAAATCCCCAGGACTTTGCGTCCCACAGGCCAACCCCCATCCCAAGAAATAGACCAATGAACAGCAGATGGTAAACAACCGCTACGACTCCACCGCGAACATCCCCGAATAAGGGGACTGGGGAAAGGATGGAAAGTCCCTCAAAGACAGCGGAAGCTATGAAGAATACTCCCGCCATGCGAATGGTGAACCGTGTTCCGCCAAGGGTAAATATTTTTTTCATATTCTCTACGTAGATTTTACGCTGAAATGTTTACTCTTTAACAAGTAAATAATTGTATTTAA
>CAZBEY010000043.1:0-17408 GCA_964491015.1 uncultured bacterium
CCTGTTTGGCACCAGATCCTAAATCTGGCGTGTCTACCAATTCCACCACCGCGGCAAGATACTTTTTAAAAAACCAGGCGAAGTTAAGATTTATTCCAAGTCATGAAAATAAAAAAGGGCGATGAAAACTCCCTTTATATTATTATTAACTTTGTGGAAGTTTTACTTATTTATTATTCGATTTCCGTAAAGTTTAGTAAATGTCATTTCAATAAAATCATCTTTCGGTTTCTTGTAAACTGAGTTTCACTCTCTTCAGAAAAAGCAAAGAATTGGTGAATATACATTCCCGTTGATACAGGATTACCTTTATCATCCTTACCATCCCACCGGATCTCATGAAAACCAGGTTCCAATGCATCTAGGACTAGTGTTTTTATTGTTCTTCCAAGTATATTATAAATAATCATGTTTACCCTGCTTCTCTCCGGTAAATCAAAACAGATGGACGTGGTTGGATTGAATGGATTCGGATGATTGTCATGAAGAGTATATACTAACGGTATTTGTATATCACTAATTATTTTTTGTCCTATTTGGACATTGTGTTTAGTTCTAACATTGTTTGTTTACTCTCGCACGATTAGTAATAAACATATTCAAATCGCCGTCATTATAATAATCTATCCAATTAGCGCTCCTGGCTTTCGCAGTATCGGCAACTCCAAGTTCCGTTGCCACATTCGTAAACTGTCCCGATTCGTCGAGATCATTTCTAAATAGTACACTTTCAAAATAAGCGTTCACCAAATACAGATCTAGGTCCCCATCGTTATCGTAATCACCCCAAGTAACGCTCCATGTATTTCGTGGTCCCCTCTCCTTTACCCCTAATTCTGAAGCAACTTCGGTGAATCGTTGAGCTAGAGAAAATGAAAACAGCAGAATAGTTATTGCTGCTGACTTGGCTAATCTTCTCATTTCAGGTAACGTTTATTTCATTCCAATCATGTTCAAAACATATAATGGATTGTATCTAAAATGCAAGCCCACTCGTGTTAATATATTGGAAAATAAAACTTTGCGAAAGATTGGTTTACTCATGAACCCTCAACCTACCAAAGGTTCATTATACAGTTTCATTTCTTCGTTACTAACCCGCAGAAACACGTCAGCAGAAGTAACCGATTAATAAAAACTATCCATAAAAATTTTCCTCAACTTGATGCAGATCACAATGCCTGTTCCAGATCGTTTCGCAAATCAATTACATCCTCTATTCCTACTGATATACGAATCAGCCCTTCAGTAATACTCATTGATAATTTTCTGTCGTTCGGTATAGAGCCGTGAGTCATATAGAATGGATTGGATATCAAACTTTCAACTCCACCCAGGCTTTCTGCTAAAGAAAATATTTTCAATTTTGATAAAAAAGAATCTCTGTATTCAATCGAACCCAAATCAATCGAAATTATACTCCCGTAAATAGGCTCTCCGTCAGGCGTCCGTTGTTGCTGTTTTGCTAAATCATGCTGTGGAAATGAATTAAGTCCTGGGTAAATAACTCGATCAATTTTCTTTTTATCGAGCCAATGTGCTAATGTAAAAGCAGAATCACATTGTTGTCGGAACCGTAACGCCAGTGTTTTTGTCGATCGAAGTAATAACCAGCAATCAAAAGCGCTTGGTGTTGCTCCTGCAGATTTTTGAATAAAACGCAATTGGTCTGCCAAATTGTCTTTATTAGTGACGAGAACCCCGCCCAATAAATCACTATGTCCTCCAATGAACTTTGTTGAACTATGGATCACAATATCAGCGCCTAATTCCAATGGCCGCTGACCATAGGGGCTCATAAATGTGTTATCCACACCTAATATTAGATAATGGTTTTTGCATATGTTACTCAAGGATTCAATATCTGTAATTTCCAGCAGCGGATTCGTTGGTGTTTCAATAAAAACCATTTTGGTATTTTGTTTAATCAGAGATTCAACATTGCTCAAATCCCTCGTATCTACAAAATCAAACTCAAAACCATGACGTTTAAATACATCATCCAAAACCCGATATGTGCCGCCGTATGTGTTTCTGGAAATGATAAAATGATCTCCGGAATTGAAAATTTGGAATAAAGCTGTTGTAGCAGCCATACCAGTAGAAAAAGCAACTCCATGATTTCCATTTTCCAGAGCGGCAATATTTTTTTCATGCATTTCTCTGGTTGGGTTTGAAGCACGGGAATAATCAAATCCTTTATCTTTACCGATGCCATCCTGCCTGTACGTTGATGTTGCATAAATAGGCGGTATGATGGCGCCGGTACTTGGATCAGCTTTATTACCGGAATGAACAGCTTTCGTGCTAAACTTCATATTTTTTCAAATATCATGATGATTGAGTATATCCTTTTTTTAAATATATCTGAAGATTTTTATACTTAATTGTGATCAATTCACCGCTGGGACTTACCATTTTAATTTTTTCATTCCGCCCGAATTTTTTATCTGCTCGTATAGGAATTTTTGTAGCTTGTTGGGGTCGATTCGGCTGCTGATCAGTTGGAGAAGGAGCGGACAATCCCATTCCCGTAGCATCTGAATGTTGAAGACGCACATTTATTGGAGTGGATTGGAACCGTGGAGCCGGTTCTTGCCGCACACCTTGTAATTGCGTTCTAAATAATCTTTGTAATGTCTGTTTGGTGGTCGAGGCCATCATATCTTTGAACATTTGAAATCCTTCAGACTTATATTCGAGGAGCGGATTTTTTTGACCATAAGCCCGGAGGTTTATCCCTTCTCGTAATTGATCCATGGCATAAAGGTGGTCTTTCCATTTTTCATCAATTGTTCTCAAAATAATAAATCGCTCAAAATTTCGCATAATTTCTGAAGGGATTAATGACTCTCGAGCTTGATACATTGATACCGCCTCTTCCATAATATAATGATGCAAGGTATCCTGATTCAAATCATCCCCTTTTAAAACATCTTCCTGTTTTACATCCACCATGAGAACAGATGAGAATACTTGACGCATCGATTCCCAATCCCAGTCTCTCGGGTCAGCATTCTCTTGGTTTTCAAACTCATCGTCAATAAAATCAGACATGAGGTTTAATACATTATCTCGAAGATTTTCACCTTTCAATGCAAGGTTGCGTATGTCATAAACCACCTGTCGCTGCTGATTCATTACATCATCATATTCCAAAAGATGCTTCCGAATTCCGAAATTTCGCTGTTCTACTTTTTTCTGTGCATTCCCTATGGCACGAGTGACCATTTTATGAGTAATGACCTCCCCTTCCTCTACACCCATCCGATCCATAATTTTCGCAACCCGATCAGAATTAAAAAGGCGCATAAGATCATCTTCTAAAGATAAAAAAAATAGAGATGAACCCGGATCCCCCTGCCTGCCGGATCTCCCTCGAAGCTGATCATCAATCCGGCGGGACTCGTGACGTTCGGTTCCAATGATATGCAAGCCCCCGGCTTCTTTAACTCCATCACCCAGTTTTATATCGGTTCCGCGTCCTGCCATATTGGTCGCAATCGTCACTGCTCCCGGTTGCCCGGCTCGAGTTACAATTTCGGCTTCACGTTGATGCTGTTTGGCGTTTAGAACATTATGAGGAATACCACGGCGTTTTAGCATTCTCGATAGCAATTCGGATGCTTCAACCGTAATGGTCCCCACTAAGGACGGTTGACTTCTTTGATAGCTTTCAGCAATTTCTTCAATAACGGCATTATATTTTTCACGTTTTGTTTTATATACCAAATCCTCCCTATCCTCACGAATAACGGGTACATTAGTCGGTATCACCATCACATCCAGATCATAAATACTTCCCAATTCTTCAGCTTCAGTCTCTGCCGTACCAGTCATCCCGGAGAGTTTATCATACATTCTAAAATAATTTTGAATTGTGATGGTTGCCAATGTTTGCGTTTCTCTTCGGATTTCAACATTTTCCTTCGCTTCTATTGCCTGATGTAATCCATCACTATAACGTCTTCCTGCCAAAATTCTCCCGGTAAATTCATCCACAATGAGCACTTGCCCATCCTGAACGACATATTCCACATCCCTTTCATACAGCGTAAATGCTCTAAGTAGCTGAGTGATGGTATGAATTGTAGAGCTCCGTTCAGCGTGAAGCTGGTGTGCTTTTTCTTTTTCCTGTTGTTTTTCCAAAGTACTCAATGATTCTTTTTCATCGATATCCATCAGCATTTCACCTAAATCCGGGATCACAAACATTTCAGGATTATCAGGCGCCAATGTTTCCCGGCCTTTGTCCGTTATGTCAATTATATGAGATTTTTCCTCAATGCTAAAGTATAGATATTCATCCACTTCATGCAATTTTTTGTCACGGAGGAAAGCGGATTCAGTGGATTGAACAAGAGATTGCGTTCCCGATTCTTGAAATATTTTTAACAGCCGTTTATGCTTTGGCATTCCTCGAGAGGCTTGGAGCAATTTTAGTCCAGCAACATCATTTTCATCTTCAGCCAATGCTTTTTCTGCAGATTGAACTAATTCGGTGACGAGAATTTGCTGTTTTCGAACAAGATTACTAACCAGTGGTTTTAATTCTCTTGAAGTATTATCTGTTGGAGCATCCACGGCACCGGAAATAATCAAGGGTGTTCTGGCCTCATCAATCAAAACACTGTCCACCTCATCTACAATTGCAAAGGCATGATCGCGCTGAGATTGTTCCTCAGCTGACAATGCCATGTTGTCTCGAAGATAATCAAATCCGAACTCATTATTTGTTCCATATGTGATATCACAATTATAGGCTGTTTGACGTTCGGTATTATTCATCGTATTCAATATGAATCCAACAGACAATCCAAGCCGTTTATATATTTCCCCCATCCACTCTGCATCACGCTGGGCCAAATAGTCATTGACGGTTATCAAATGTGCGCCGCGTCCGGCAAGTGCATTAAGATATAACGGCATCGTTGCAACTAAAGTCTTTCCCTCCCCGGTCTTCATTTCTGCAACATTGCCTTGATGTAGTGAAATAGCGCCAATTAACTGAACATCGTACGGAACCATTTCCCAAATTATCTCTTGACCGACAGCCCTCCAACTATGTCCCGTTAATCGGCGGCATGTTTCTTTCACCATGGCATACGCTTCCGGTAGCAATTTATCTAATTGGTCCTGCTCTGCCTTAAAAACTGCTTTTTTCAATTCGCTCTTTTCTAATCCTTTAGCAGCCAATTCTTCTTCGGCTGATTTCCGAACTTCCTCTACCTCTTTTTTCATGGATTGTGTTCTGGCAACCAGGTCTTCATCAGATAACTTTGACAATCCCGGATAAATTGAATTTATTTCAGCCACCAGTGGTTGGATTTCTTTCACATCTCGTTCTGATTTAGTACCAAATATTTTCTTTAGGGCATTTTGCAACATATTTAATTAGACTTTTCTTTAGATAATTTTTCAAGGTTTGGATTTTTATAGACAGCATCGAGAATGCCATTAATAAAGCCAGGGCTCTCATTTGTACTGAATTCCTTCGCTATTTCAATCGCTTCACTGATAGCTGCTTTCGAAGGTACATCAGGAATGAATATCATTTCCGTTAAAGCCATTCGTAATATCAATTTATCCAATAATGCAATGCGGTTAAATTCCCAATTCTCTAAATGAGTATCTATTAAGGAATCACACGTTTCCAGATGCTTCAATGTTTCAAAAAATAACAGGCGGATATATTTTTTGCAGCTTTGACTAAATGATTCTCGAGAATAAGTATCTTTTAATAATTTTTCGAGATCATCATGGGTCTGTGCCTCGGCATATAAGGCTCCCAGGGCTCCAATCCGTGCTTGTCGGCGTGGGTGCATAGTGGCTAATTATTTCGCTTTAGATGATAGAACAAAAAAGGTTCTGCAATCAATCCATTAAATAGATTCGTCGATATCATAAATCCATCCAAAAGTGTCTTCAAGTTCTTCATGCTGAATACCGAGAATTGTTTTTCTTAATTTATCAGTGATTGGACCCATTTTGTTATTATTAATTAAATGGGTTTTTTCATTATGGGTAATTTTTCCCACAGGTGTCACTACAACTGCGGTTCCGGTACAAAATACTTCGTCAGCTGATAATAACTCCTTCAATGTTAAATCTGATTCCTGTACCTCAAGCCCTAATTTCTCCTGGGCTATTGTTAATACAGAATTTCGTGTTATTCCCGGTAAGATAGATCCCGCCAAACGAGGTGTTTTTAACACGTTTTCTGATAGGGCAAACATGTTTGCAGATCCAAGTTCTTCCACCAAATTTTCATTATCACTATTTAAATAGATCACTTCATCAAACCCGTTGTTTTTTGCTTGGGATGAAGGATAAAGTGAAGCGGAATAATTCCCAATGGCCTTTACATTTCCAATCCCTTTTGGTGCAGCTCGGTGGTAGTTATTCGACACCACCAGGTGCAGAGCTTTAATATTTCCCTTGAAGTATGATCCAACAGGACACACGTAAATCATAAAAGTATATTCTTCCGCGGGTTTTACACCCAACGTAGGCGCAGTCCCCCATGCAATGGGACGAATATATAAACTCCCCTGTGCAAATGGAGGGATATAATCAATATTATCCCGAACCGTCTCCAATACAGCATTCATAAAATATTCAACGTCGATATCAGGCATACATAATCGTTTTAATGAACCTGAGAATCTTTTTGCATTCATTTCCGGTCTGAAAAGTATAATACGATTTTTAGACGTTCGATATGCTTTCATACCTTCAAAAACACCTTGCCCGTAGTTCAAAACTCCGGCGGCCGGTGAAATAGAAATATTCCCCGAAGGTATTAATCCCCCGTTTTCCCAAGAACCATTTTTGTTAGAAACAGCTTTATACATACTTTTTGTTTCGACAAAATCAAAGCCAAGGGAATCCCAATCAATTATTTTCGGATTAATCATTATTTTCTCCCTAATATAGATCTGGCAATCACTAATTGCTGTATTTCGGATGTGCCTTCATAAATTTGTGTAATTTTTGCATCTCTCATTAGACGTTCTACTCCATACTCCTGCATGTAACCATATCCGCCAAATATTTGAACACATTGTGTTGTATTTTCCATTGCAGTTTGGGAAGCATATACTTTTGCCATCGCTGCTTCTTTACTGTAAGGTTTTTCCTCGTCTTTTAATTTTGCGGCTCGATGAATTAACAATCGTGAAGCATCGACTTTGGTAGCCATAGTCGCAATTTTATCCTGGATAGCGCCGAATGAAGAAATGGGCTTTCCAAATTGTTTTCGCTCCTTAGCATATTCAACGGAACGATCCAGAGCTTCTCTGGCAATCCCAAGCGCCTGAGTGGCAATCCCGATTCGTCCTCCATCAAGTGTCCCTAAAGCAATGTTGAAGCCTTTACCTTCTTCACCAATCATGTTATCCACGGACACTTTGCAATTATCAAAAAATAGTTCGCACGTATCTGAACCTCTAATACCCAATTTATTCTCTTTTTTCCCATGGGAAAATCCAGGCGTACTCTTTTCAACGATAAATACGGATATACCTTTATAACCTACGTTTTTTTCTGTCATGACAAAAACGAGAACAACATCACTATTAATACCATTACTGACCCAATTTTTTGTACCATTGAGGATATATTCACTCGCTACTTTCTTGCCAAATGTCAGCATATTGCTTGCATCTGAACCGGATTGCGGTTCGCTGAGTGAAAACGCCCCCAGCCATTCTCCGGAAGCCAATTTTGTTAAATATCGGCCTTTTTGGTCTTCATTTGCGAATTTATATAAAAGTTGGCATACCAGTGAATTATTTACGGACATTATCACACCGACGGATGCATCTACTGCGCTTATTTCTTCCATGGCAATGCAATAACTAACCGTATCAAGCCCTGCACCTCCCCATTTTTCAGGAATCATCATACCCATGAAACCCAACTCGCCGAGCATCTTAATTTGCTCACGGGGGAAAGCAGCTTTTTCGTCGCGTTCTTTTACGCCCGGGGCTAAATGCTCCAGAGCAAATTTGCGCGCTGTTTTTTGAACGAGTAACTGCTCTTCGGTGTAAGAAAAATCCATTATACTCGTTCCACGATTAATGCGGATGCTTCGCCGCCGCCGATGCATAGTGTAGCCAATCCTCGATGCGCCTTCACTGATATCATAGCATGGATTAAAGTTGCCAAGATTCTTGCTCCACTTGCACCAATTGGATGACCCAATGCGATGGCGCCGCCGTGGATATTGACTTTAGAACAATCAAGATTAAAATCATCAATGGCTGCTTGCACGACCGGGGCGAATGCTTCATTTATTTCCCAAAGATCAATGTCATTTTTTTTCAAAGATGCTTTATTCAACGCTTTATTAATGGCTTTTCCAGGAGCGGTTGTGAACCATTCCGGTTCATGAGCGGCGGATGCCTGAGCAATAATGTTAACCAATGGTTTCAAATTTAATTCTTTCGCCTTTTCAGCGGACATTAGCAGCACTGCTGCTGCACCGTCATTGATTTTGGATGCATTTGCAGCGGTGATTGTCCCCCCTTTTTCAAATGCAGGTTTTAGAAAAACCATTTTATCAAAATTTGCCCTGCCGGGTTCGTCGTCTTCGGTTACCAAAATCGGTTCCCCTTTTCGTTGAGGGACTTCAACAGGAACGGTTTCTTTGATAAACATTCCGTTTTCTTGTGCAAGGGTTGCTCTTGTGTAGGATTCCTTTGCCAGCTCATCTTGTTGCTTACGTGAATAATGACGATTCCGGGCACAAAGCTCAGCGCAATTTCCCATGTGCTGGTCATTATAGACATTCCACAAACCATCCTTTATTATACTGTCTTCTACCGTTCCATGACCCAATCTGTACCCCAATCTTCCTTTTGGAATCAAAAATGGCGCTGAAGACATATTTTCCATCCCTCCGGCTAAAACGACCTCGGCATCTCCGCACTGAATGGCTTGAGTCCCCAGCATCACTGCCTTTAAACCGGAGCCGCACATTTTGTTGATGGTTAAACATTCAACGTTATTGGGTAATCCGGCAAAAAGGGCTGCTTGTCTCGCCGGGGCCTGTCCTAATCCTGCAGATAACACATTTCCCATAATGACCTCATCAACTTTACTACCATCAATTCCCGTTTCTTCAAGAATTGATTTTAATACAATCGCTCCCAATTGTGGTGCTGGAATAGTTGCTAAACTTCCCAGGAAGGCACCAATAGGAGTCCGTTTTGCTGCTACAATGACAACGTCAGGTTTGATCATAATTTCCCTCAAATGAAAAAGGTGTTGTAACACAAGAAGATTGGTTTGTACACTGGCCGGTAAATCGTGAGGGACCAGCGATTTTGATTAATGCTCGATAAATGTAAAAAAACATCGTATTGTTGGTTTATCTTTTTTTAGTCTGGAAAGAATTACTGAATATTTCAACCCCTGAAATTAGTATTGTTTATTCCTATAAACATGACATTTTCCACATTTGGTTTGCTACGTTCAATTTATGATTTACTTCCATTGGCTTTATCATACGCTTTAATTATATCACGAACCAATCTGTGCCTTACCACATCGGTTTCATCCAATTTCACTAAACCGATACCGTCCACACCTTTCAAAACATTTAATACGTCTATCAAACCGGAATCTGATCGTTTGGGCAAATCAATTTGGGTTATATCTCCTGTAATAATTGCTCTTGAACTCACTCCCAACCTAGTTAAAAACATTTTCATTTGCATGGAAGTGGAATTTTGGGCTTCGTCCAAAATCAGAAATGAATTGTTTAATGTCCGCCCTCGCATATATGCCAATGGAATGATTTCAATAATATTTTTATTTAACAGAGGTTTTAGTTTATTTGCCGGCATCATTTCATTTAATGCATCATATAGAGGGGTGAGATACGGATCCACTTTTTCTTTTAAATCACCTGGTAAAAAACCCAAGCTTTCTCCTGCCTCCACAGCGGGTCGGCATAAAATGATGCGATCAACATCATGGTTTTCCAAAGCTGCTGCTGCAAATGCAACCGCCATAAATGTTTTACCGGTTCCTGCCGGACCAATGGAAAAAACAATGTCATTGCCTTGGTTGATTTGAACATATCTTTCTTGACCTTTTGTCCGAGGGATAATAGCCCCTTTTTTTCCGTAATGGATTATATCTTTCGGAACATCAGTGGCATGTCCTTTTTCAGACCGGATTACTTTAATTAATTGGTGGACATCTTTTTTGGTCAACGATCCCTTTCTGCTCAAAGTTTGAATCATTTCATGGATTATTTCGTGGACCAAAGCAATATCTTCCGGCTCACCATCCAAAGTGATGTCACTGCCGCGAATATGTATTTTTGTTGAAAATGATTCATCTAACAAACGAATGTTTGAATCTGCCACTCCAAGAAGGGTTTGGACATCCACGCCTTTTAATTCAATAGTCTTCTTCATCTTTAATAGATTTATGTGTTAATTTTTTGTTGCGAATTCAGCAAGATTTTTTAATCAATATACAATCCCATAAGACTCTACAAAGTTTCAATAATGATGCCGCATAAATTTACACAATTTTTTCTTCTTTTCCTTCTGATGCTGATTGGCTGCAAACCTTCCCAGCTTCCAACACATGAGGAAGCAGTTCAAAACAATTTAGATTATTTAAAAAAGCAAGCCTCCAGCAGCTGGGATAAACGATCCAATGCGGCTGATGCCGTTATGGCTACTTTTTTTATGGAAAAAGCTCATTTTTTAGAACCGGGAAATATGGAACTTTCGCTTCAATTAAGCAGGGCATTCCATTTCCAGGCATATTACATCGAAACAGATCAAAATCTGAAAGACAGTCTTTTTCTCCGGGGAGCGATCCTCGCTTTTAACGTTTTGGAAAAATCCCCTTCGTACCAACAAATGTATCATGAAGTTCAAGGTGATTCAACGATAAAGGTCATTCAATCTGTTGCGGTTATTGAGAAGGAATATGTTGATGCATTATATTGGTGGGCGGCAAATATGGGACGGTATCTTTCCTCAAAATCAGTGAGGAAACGACTGGAATACAGAGAATTGGCAGAATCGGTTATGCATCGTGTACTGTCGTTAAACCCCGATTATTTTTATGGTGGCCCCTATCGATATTTCGGTGCATTTTATGCTCGTCTCCCGGGAGTTGAATTGATACGGTCCGAAGACTATTTTCAAAAAGCTATTCAATTGCATCCTTATTACTTGGGCACTTATGTATTACGAGCAAGGTTTCTTCATACCAAAGCCGGAGATCGGGAGAAATTCCGACAGGATCTAAAATTTGTAATAAATGCAGATCCGACTCTGATTCCCGAGGTGATGCCTGAAAATCTTTTTGAAAAAAAACTTGCGCAAATTTTATTAGAACAAGAAGACTCTTTTTTTAAATAGATTTTTCTGGTAAACCAATCATAGTAGAGTAAAATTTTACTATGATATTACATGTCATATCACTGAGTGTCGTTATCTTATTGGGAGTTTCCCTTTTAATCATCATTTGCCCCATCCGGATTCGTTTACAAGGTAATTTGAATGTACAGGATTCATCAATTATTAAAAAACTTCAATTATTCTTGGGTTATAAAAACCGTGGCATTGGCATTAATATACTACCTATTAGATCTATTATGTTTGGCATGTATCGAAAACCATTCTTAATTAAACCAATTGACTTAAAACCAATTAAGTTTAAATTTCCTGATGACACAAAAAATCTATTGAAGAAAATTCCCCAGAAAAAATTGATCAACCCAATTTTTAAAACAATCCATTTGGAAGAGACATCTATTGCCGGACATTTGGGTTTATCCAATCCAATGCACACTGGAATTATAATGGGGTATATTCATACAGTTTTCGGTCTAGTGAAATCACGGAAATTTGAATGTTTAATTGAGCCTGTATTTTCCCCGGTTATGAATACAAATATAAAAGGGAATATACATATTCGTTTTTCACCAATTTATACGACGATTCAGGCTGGATTAGCATATTTAAAATTTCGCAAAATGAAGGTGATATCATGAGTGTAACAAATCTTATTAGAAAAACGCTTGAAGAAATTCAGAATTTAATGTTGACCCAAACGGTTGTTGGAGAACCTGTATCCGCCGGAGACCATACGATTATTCCGGTTTCGAAAGTGATGTTTGGATTTGGAGCCGGTGGCGGGGAAGGAAAAAATCAAAGCAAACAGAGTTCGGTCAAGGTATTGGTGGAGGATGGAGTATCGAACCGGTTGCATTTATTATCGTAGGAAAAGATGGAGCTAAAATGCTTTCGGTGGGGAAAGGAAACTGTCGTCGAAAAATTATTCGATCTTGCCCCAAGGGTGATGGAAACGGTTAAAGAAATGGTGGGTGAAAAAACTGAAACAAAACATAATGAGGAGGAATCATCATGATTAAAAATATCGCTGTGGCAGATGTCATGACAAAAAAATTGATTACATTTGTCCCTGACACACAGGTTTTGAGCGCAATTGATCAATTAATATCCAAAAAGATTTCCGGAGCTCCTGTTCTTGATGATGATGGTAATTTGGTGGGAATGTTATCTGAAATTGATTGTATGAAAACATTTTTACAATCGACCTATCATAATGAAATGGGCGGACTTGTAAAAGATTATATGTCACATAAAGTAAGTACAATCTCTTCAAATATGGGGCTTATGGATGTGGCGGAATATTTTCTTGAGTCCCGTTTTCGCCGATTACCCGTAGTGGATAATGGGAAACTTGTGGGACAAATAAGTCGTAGAGATGTATTAAAAGCCATCCAAAAAATTTAAAGGAGTTTCGCCATGATGAGACAAATCTTTCTTTCTTTTCTCTTGTCATTTTCCGGTTTAAATGCAATTCAAGAAAAGACCGGTGATGTAAATGAATTTCTGAATAAATGTATTCTTGCCATACAAAAACAGGATTATGATCAAGCATTAATCTATATACACCGCGCCAAGAAAATTGATTCCCATGATGTTGAGGTCTACCGGTTAGAAGCTCAGCTACAGGAAATACTCGGGAATAAGGATGATGCGATCACAGCATGGGAAAATTGTTTAAATCTTTCAGAATCCGATACATTAACAAAAGAGGCTGAAATTCACCTTGATCACTTAAGAGACTAATATATGAAGAGGATATCATTAATATTATTCCTTCTTTTTCTTTCCTCTTGCGCTGAAAAACCAGTCGTTCATCCGGGTTTTGACTTTACAAGAATCAAAACGATTATTATCTACCCAACACCGGATTACAAATCATTTTCGGGCTCAGGGTCAATTATTAATAAAAGTATCGTTTATCACTTGATGAAAATGGGGCTAAACGCTGTTGAACGGGAAACAACTCCAACATTGGTCAAAGAAGCAACACTTACCCAAACAGGTATTACCAACAACTCAATTGATATAAAACTCACTTCTTCTGATATTGTCCTGTTATGTACTATTACAGAATTCAAGGACTATAAAGTTATGGTTATTCCTGTTATGATGGATGATAAAGGCTCTGTGATTACCACTATAAAAACGATTGATGAGCCAATTATTTCAACCGATCAAAACGGGGGGGGAAATGTTCATTATGAAACAACCACAACGGAAACGACCACAACGGAGAAGGGAACCAAATCTGAAACTGAAAGGATTGAATATGATCCGTCCAGAGTTGGAATCACCGTTCAACTTTTAAGTGCAGGAAAAGGAGATGTTCTTTGGACCAATGCATATTGGTATTCATCTATTAGCTTATCGAATGCTGTGAATGAATGTGTATCAGGTGTTCTTAAACCATTAAAAAGGTTAATTCAATAATTTTTCCTATTATTTAACTGGGAAATTATTCTGTCAATTTCAGGCAGGTGCTTAATAATGAAGGGATATACCTGTTCCGGGGAATCCAGAACCTTATCCATATAATCTGATACAATCTTTAAAAAAACCATTTCCCGGATATAAGAAGATTGAGTTGCAATATCAAAAATAGCTGCTGCCTCCATATCGACTAAACCATTGAAGTCCTTTCCTCCGTCGTCAATACCTTTTGAAACGGTCGTTAAAGGCAATTCGGCTAATCCGCTGTTTAATCGAATATCCGTCGACCGAGCACTTCCGTTATTTCCATCAATAATTTTACTGATCAAATACATGGCTCCTTTTTCTGTAATGTCCCTTTTACCTCCGGCAATACCCACATTGATTAATATCATGTTGTTCTTTGAGACATTGAATAGAAAATCCGGTAATCGCTTATTTACGTTTCTTTCACCCACACCCGTTGTTAAACAATATATACTTCCTTTCTCATAATAAAATAGTTTTTCATTAATCTGCTTTTTCTCCAACCGGTAAAACTCAATTAACGGTTGAGCTTCTGATTGAAGGGCGGTGATGAATAATATTGAATTCATGAGACGACAAATTTAACTCAATAATCAGTGGTGTGTAAACGACTGTAAATTGTTCCTTGAAATTTTCTCTGCCAAGGGGTACAATTAACCATGGTAATCCATAAGCACATTTTAATCATGCTATTATCTTGTGCAATCCTAACGGGTCAGGAAATAACCTCAAAGGAGGCTGCAATGAATTTAACCAGTGGCGTTTTTACCAATGGAGATACAATCCCAGGTAAATATACTTGTGATGGGCAGAATATTTCTCCTTCTTTATATTGGAATGACATTCCGGATGATACAAAAAGTCTTGTCCTTATTTGTGACGACCCTGATGCGCCCATGGGAACGTGGGACCATTGGATTTTATTTAACATCCCCGTCGAAATAGCCGCATTCCCGGAAAATATCAGCGTATCGGAACTTTCTGGCATAAAATCGGGACGGAATAGTTGGGGGCGAAATGGTTACGGCGGTCCCTGTCCTCCATCGGGAACCCATCGTTATTTTTTCAAACTTTATGCTCTGGATTCAAAACTGGATATTCCGGACGGGAGTAGAAAACAGGAGATAGAACAGGCGATGGAAGGCCGTATCCTGTCCAAAGCAGAATTAATAGGGAAATACAAACGGCATTAAAATATATAATTTGTAATTATTTATATCCTTATACCCTCGTTTTTTGATAATCATTTTTTGAATTATTTAAGGAACAGTGTCTTTGCGGTTTTAATATTTCCATACATATTGACCTTAAATATATATACTCCTGAACTGACTGGTCTTCCATGATTATCTCGAGCATCCCAAATTATTTCATGTTGACCTAGAGTGGTAAACCCATTGTGCAGATTTCGGATTTTTCGACCTGATACATCAAAAACATCCACAGACACATCCCCAGCTGATCCCAACTCAAACTGAAGAGTTGTAGTAGGATTAAATGGATTTGGATAGGGGCTGTGTAAATTAAATTCATCCGGATAAAGCCCGGTTTCTCCGGCAATTGACAGGGGTCCAACATACCTCATATCCATCCAAAAATCTATCGTAATTGATTCTATGTCGGTGATTCCCAACCCTTGTTCAATATCGGCGTAACAAGAATCTTCATTTACATAATCGTCATCATCAGTGACTATAAATTCACAATAATCGAAATCAGCTGATATGGAAAGATACGTTTCCGAACTAATATCCGTAATCTCGTATGCCACCGTCACGGTATCATTATATTCTTGATAAAACTCATCGTATTCGTGGAAAATAAGTGTAGATGAGTCATTCGTTGCTGTCCAGTTGAATTCTGTTGTATCGGTCCACTCTTCATTATTATAATAATCATAACCTGATATTATATCGTATCCAGTGCCATCATCAAAAAACTGCATGGATTCTGATTCATCTTCTCCAACATCCGGACCAAAATCCATACCAAAGAATGGCATTTCCGTTGGAATACCTGCTATTAGATCCATTGTCCCGATAGTCAAAGTCCCCGATAAAGTGTAGGTAGAATCACCATCAATACTGGAAAATGTTATGGAGTCTACATTTACGCTATAATTTGTTGTATCAATGGAAATCAAATCGCCAATGTTGTCCATTTCATAAATGTGAATAAGTGTGTCTCCACCAAGAGTATCCACTACCATAAATTCAGCCCAATTTGATGCTTGACCCATTGAACCATAAGCCATTTCAAAATAAGGTAATTCCAGTGAATCCATGACAGCGTCATATCCATCTCCGTCCATCCACAGAAAGGGATTATTTGCAATAAATAACATTTCTTGTCCAAAAAAGGTCATTAACATTAAATAATCCATTGTACCAACCGTCGTCCCGGAAATACCAATACTACCTTCTGCCGATTCAATACCAAATAGTTGCATGAAATTCAGTAGCTGTTGATCTGTGCCAACGGTTAAAAATGCCGTAGCATCAGAATCCTCATATTCCCATTCGCCGTATAAGTCGCTCGGGTCTATCCAAGCACGGTTGGATGGATTATCGGGAATATGTTTCCAAATCGGTGCGTTTTTGGGAATTTGCCTTGAAATATCCGGTGGAAATTTTTGGATTTGTTTCTGAAAATGATTTGCAATTTTATCACCGCCAAGAATAAGCGAAAAAGTGGACATAAAAATGATTATTAGCTTCATTGATTCACCTCATTTGGGTTCTGATAATAAAATTTACAGAATGTACTATAGAATAACAAATTATGCTTTTACAATAGGTCCAATGCTTTCTAATAGTCGTATAATCCTTTTATAATTATGTTCCTCATGATTTATGGGCCTCGAAATGGTCGAACCATCGCGTAACTGGAATTGTAATCTTTTAAGATATCGTTGCATTCTTTTTTCAATCTGGTTGTATTTCTTCATGGCATATCCTTTATGGTGACCTATGAAAAACTAATACCATTAATCGATTGAAAACCGTGCTCCGTATCACAAAATAAATAATTGAGGTAAAATATCTCCCGCTTTGCCTTTGTAAATCTTATCATACAATTCCATTTGTTCACTGGGATGAGGATTTATCTCAATACAGACAGCACCTGATGTTTTTGCTAATTGAGGATATCCTGCCGCCGGCCAAACCACTCCGGATGTTCCGATACTGATAAACAGATCACAATTTGAAATGGCCTTATCTGCCTTTTCAATAACTGATTGATTCAGCATATCACTAAACCAAATAATGTCCGGACGGAGCCATGCGCCACAATCACATTTTCTGTTTTTAAAAGGACCTTCTGTCAAATCCTGTCGTGTCAAACCTTCTCTTTCGCACCTTACCCGCCATATACTACCGTGAAGCTCAATTACATTATCAGTTCCTGCCCGCTGATGCATCCCATCTATATTCTGGGTAACTACAGTTACTTCCGGATGAGAATTTTGGATATTCATAATCATTTCATGTCCTTTGTGGGGAAAACATTTCAACGCTTCTTCCCTGCGCAAGTCATGAAAATCAAACACTTTTTCCGGAT
>CAZBEY010000044.1:0-17090 GCA_964491015.1 uncultured bacterium
GGGCCCAAACCAATTCCTCCTCGAATTCCCGGATCATTCCTTTTAATTTCTGGATGTCTTCCGGATTTTTCTGGCCATCATAACAGGTTTTTAAATAAGCTTCAGATTCATGAATTTTATGATTTAATTCTTCTTTCGATTTAATAGAATGTATTTTCACAAGCGCCCGGACGATACGGTGGCTTAATCCTCTTTTCTGGCCTTGGCTATTCCCTTCTGCAATCCGGTCGAGATAATGATACACATCTTTATCCCTTTTTTGCATAAATCCTTTTTCGAAAAAATCAGGGTAATCTGTCATTTCAATTTTACCCGCTTCCAGTAAGCTAGCCGTGTCCTTCAAAACTTCTATCAGGTAACCATTAGTCACTGAGGTAAATCCAGAAGTCAAATTTGTAAAATAGTTTTTATTTTGGGGAGACCGAACCAGATGAATTACATGGGGCAAATAACCCAGCATAATGTCATCGTGATGAGGACCGGTATGTAAAAAAGTCTCCCCATCCGGTACTTGAATCCCTTTTTCTAACTTACTCCCAAAGGACTCAATCACTGTGGGTACAATTGTACTATCAATATCTTTAATCAATGATCCAACTGTATCATTTTTAAAATCCTGCACAGTGAGTCTGTGCCCAAATTTATTAAGTTTTTGACAGAGACTAACCACAACCCGTTCTGTTTTTTCTTTTGTCCAGGGTTCATTCGTCAAATGATAACTAACAATATCATTTAAACGACAGGAGGCTCCCTGGGTCAAATAAAATCGGCTATGTTTCAAAGATTGCAAGGCAGTGGCAGGATATTGGATATTCTCATCCATCTCCAGGGATTTTTTCACGATTTCAGCTTTGGCTTCTCCAGCAGCCATGATAATGGCAGCGGCATTCTTATTTGCTGTAATCGTGGATAATCCAATGGTGATAACCAACCGACTTTTGGCGACTTCAATTCCGCCCAAGTCAGTAGAAGCGGTCGCCTGCGTTTCAAAATTCGTCTCCATGAGCCGGGTCGTGGAATGATGATCTGATCCCCGGACATTAAATGCAATATGTCCATCAGGACCAATTCCACCAAGAAAAAATCCAATTCCTCCTTTTTCTCTTATGGCCGATTCATATTCCGAACACCACTGATCTACAAGAAATATTGTCTCTTGTTGATTTTGTTCAATCTCTGATTTCGGCTCACGATAACGAAGTGTTAAATCCACTTTCTGATCAGGAAATATTTCCATTAACGATTTTTCCTTAGACGTGGGCATATCATCACAATTCATAAATAAGCCTTTAGCTGCATCCAATCCAAAACCAGAGATATAGAAACGCTGAACATAATTATAAAAACTATTGTGCTGCCGGGGGTTAATGGGATAAAACTCGTCAATCTGTACAAATTGAAGCTGACTCAAATCCGGTTCTTGATTTATTTCAAGTCCGTTATTTTTTCGAAGCTGTTCTAATTTTTTATCAGTCCAATGATTTAAAATATGCTGAGTCCATTTGATGAAAAATTCAGGTGTTTTTCCGGTGGGTAAACTAATGACACCGGTTGGATTTTCACTGACCCACTCTAAAAATCTTAAGGATGTTATTAATCCAAGCCTGGGGAAATTATCGACAACTATGTAAGGTATTTTTGTAGTCTGTTCAGAATAACTGGACTTTTCTAAAAAACTGATTTCAACATTTGATATCATTAATTTGTTCCCGGCAGCGGATGAAATGAATATATCAAAATACCGTCAAATACAGGTCCGTCTTCCCTGAAGTAGTATTTCATAAAGTCAACATTGACTGTTTCCCCGTATTCTGAGGATGCATGAACCAGGTTTTTCCCATCAATAATCATTCCTTCATGAGCAATAACAATCCCGATTTTGAAATATTTTTTCCTGACAAATGCTACTCCGCAGACATCCGGGAATTTTAATAATAATTTATTATTAATCTCATGATTGGGGATAAAATATACTGATGTTTTTTTCTCCCATCCCAAGTCCAGGAATTCACTATTATCTTCTTTTTTATTTAATATAATGTCCACTTTTTCCAGGTGATCTCTATCTAATAAATTTTCGGTAATATTCACTGTTGATGGATTTTCCTGAATTCGGTCGGTGGTATAATGCCACCGTGATTTATAGGATGGGATTCCATCTTTATAATGAATTGCAATCATATTTGATCTGGCTTCTTTCCAGGACTTGCTTTGGGAAAATGCCAGGCTGGTTAATACATGAACGGTGCAATCAGAAACGTCCAGTCGAATAATTGGATCCGTATCCGGCTCGACTTCATCCCCTAACTTAAATATTTCATAGGGCTTTCCTACCTGCCAAAGAGCAAATGCCTTCAAACGGTCATGAAAATCAGGGTAATGTTGATAAAATTGAGGAAGGATTTCGGATATTTGTTTTTCATTGAGCGTCCAGGGTTTCGGGAGTGAATCCACCCACTTATTCGGATTTGAACTACCCATAATAAATAAAAAGGAAAAAGTAAAAAGGATGAAGAGAGAAGCAGGCAATTTTTTTCCATCTTCTTTTTTCCATTTTCCCTGCCGGCCAGCAGGCGGGCATCTCCCATCTTCTATCTGCCTCTTGACTTTTTCCTTCTTACTTTTTAATTCCATTCTCTTCTCCATTTCAATTTTGGATTCTGATCAACAAATCCCGCTGCTTCGTACACAGCTGAGTGAATCCGTTGCCTCCAATTATAATATTTCGGATCTTTCCATGAACGGTTTGGATGAACAGCATTTGTCAGTAATATTACAAACATTTGGTTTTCCGGATCAATCCATAAGGATGTGCCTGTATAGCCCGTATGGCCAAAACTGCTGTCGCTTAAATATACACCTCCGGACGCCTTTCCGTCCGGGCTGTCCCAGCCAAGACATCGGGAACTGCCTTCAACCACATTGGCTCTTTTAGTAAATAATGTTACAGTTTCCTCCTCAAAAATCCGCTGCCAATCATATAGTCCGCCGTTGAGCATCATTTGAGAAAAAACTGCTAAATCATCTGCAGTAGAAAAAAGTCCTGCATGTCCGGCAACGCCACCCAGACTATTGGAATTTTCATCGTGAACTTTACCGTGGATGATTCCGGTACGATATCCATCGACTATCTCTGTTGGAACAATTCTGGAAAGTTTTTCGGTGGGTGGATTAAAAAAGGTTGTATTCATCCCCAGAGGTTTAAACACAAGTGAATCCACCAAAATATCCAATGGATACCCACTGACGTTTTCGATCAACTTTCCCAAAGTAATTAAACCAATATCTGAATAGACAGTCTTTTCTTCCAAACCCAGAGTGGGTTCTGTATTAAAAACACTATCCAATCGCGTATTCCGATCACCGTCAATTAAAAAATATTGCTTAAAAGGCGGAAGTCCGGCTGTGTGGGTCAGTAAATTTTTTACCGTTATTTCACTTTTTTGTTTAAAATATTTTGGTTGTTTACCTTTGAACTTCGGAAGGTAGGTCACCACTTTTTCATCCAAATCCAGCTGACCGGCTTCCACCAATTTCATTACAGCTGATGTAGTGGCAATGACTTTTGTAATGGATGCCAGGTCGAAGATATCCGATTTTTGTGTCTCGTGTTTCAGATCATACGTGTGATAACCTACCGCTTCATGAAGAAATATTTTTCCATCTTTCCCGGCTATTAAAACGGCTCCAGGCCATGCCGAATCAGCCACTGCATCTTGGAGCAATTCCTTCACGCCATTTGTATTCACACCAATTTCGTAAGGCATCACGTTCTGAATAACCGTTCCCGGCAAAGGAGCAGATAATTCTACTTTTAGTGAATCTTGCTTTAGTTGGATTCCAGAACCTTTCTTTGCGATTTTCGGAATGGTAATGGGAAGCGTTCCGGAAATGTCAGTTTCTCCCATCAATGTTTTAATTACTGCAATTTGCATAATGGAACTTCCCTTCCAGGCACAAATATAAGCCGGAGTTTCCGGGATACCCTGAATTAAGTATGGATTTCCAAAACTAATCAATAGAATTCGATCTGATTTTTGATTCAAATGATGGATAAAATCCATTTGATGATCCGGAAGAAAAATTCGATTCTTCCACGCTGAAGGACTGGCAAATGCATTTAGAATTATCGGTGCATTGTTAGGTACTGTTTCCAATATGGACTCATAATATAAGGTGCTGTCTGATTCGTCAATTTGAAAGGATCGAATATTCAGTCCCCTTTGTTTTAGACCGGATGTTGTCAAGGATTCGTCATGATTATTGGGAGTATCGTAGACATCAATTACAAAAATTTCTTCATTTTCTTCGATGCTAAATGGTAAAAATGAATTCTCATTTTTCACCAACGTAATGGATTTCGAGGCCATCTCATCTGCTATTTGTTTAAATTGTCGGTTTCCTAGGATTCTTCTGGTTTCATCCATAGAAATATATCGCTGTTCGTGCAAACCGACTTTTTCTTTCATTTTCAGCATTTTAAAAGCAGCATCATTAATTCGACTCCTCGATATTAGCCCTCTTTTGACTGCATCTTCAACTATATCAATTGATTTTTTAACATTAAAATTCTGCAGGATAAAATCGCAGCCGGCATTGATGGCATGGATCAATGCATAAGGATCCGAATAATTTCGGGTCACACCGCCCATTCCCATGGAATCAGTCAATATGACACCTTTAAAACCCATTTTCTTTCGAAGAATATCCGTAATCCAGAATCGGGATAATGTGGCCGGTAGTTCGGCATTCGGTTGGAAGTCAGGCGAATGGACATGAGCGACCATGACGGCATCCACGCCGGTGTCAATCACGGTCTGAAAAGGGTTTAATTCCAGTGACCATAAACGGGCTGAATCGCTGGGGATAGTCGCTAAGCTGCTGTGTGAGTCCGTTTCCGTATCGCCATGCCCTGGGAAATGTTTTGCCGTGGCTAACATACCGTTATCTTGGAGGCCTTGAATATATTCAACGGCAAATGCACCCACAGAGGTCGGGTCTTCACCAAATGACCGTGTATTAATGATGGGGTTGTTGGGGTTATTATTCACATCAACCACCGGTGAAAAATTCCAGTGAATTCCAAGAGCTCTTCCTTCAACCGCGGATATTTTTCCTGCTTCATAAGCGTATTTTGTACTGCCCGTGGCGGCAATCCCCATCAGGGGCGGGAGATCTGTACCGGCAGGAAACCTCCGATGGAGTCCGTACTCAATATCTGCATCCACGAGAACCGGGATCTTTGACCGTCTTTGGATATCATTTAAAAGTGTCAAGGATGTACCGGCATCACCAAACCAGATATGGATACCACCAATTCCATCTGTTTCTATGAGCGACTTTAATTCTTTCCACTTGGGATTTTCCTCATTCATAAAATGCATATTCATGTGAAAAACCATCATTTGACCTATTTTTTCCCGGAGGGTGAGTTTATGCAATGTCCGCTCTGCCCAGGACGGCTGAAATGAAGATTGTCCGGGGCCGGCACAGCCGGATAATACGATCAGCAGAAAGAAATGAAAAAAGTAAGTAGTGGATTTTTTTGTGAATGACATATTTTGAAGCTTTTAATTTAATAGAATCTTTTGATAAACCTTATGTGTAAAGAGTGCTTTCTTTTCAGATTTCATCCAATAGTGATATTTTTTCAACCGAATCTATAATCATCCTCTTGTTAGCGGGATATTCTAAAAATAATTCCCGCTGTTTTGTGGTTAGCTCTGAATAGAATTTTGATTCAATGAGAATTTTATCATCAGTATAAAAGTCAATTTCAATTGATTTTTCAACCACATAATACAGATTCTTTTTATTACGCAATTTGAGATATACATAATTCTCAAAATAACTGCCATAATCTCTATCCCCCATAAAGACATATTTTATACCCAAATCGGGAGCATATATTTTTTTGGAGGATAACAATCTCTGATTTGTCTTTCCCCATCGAGGAAGCGGATGAATCAAATATGTTGATTCAAAATAACTCAAATAGCGTTTTGAAGTATCCGGTGAAATATTTAGAATTTTACCAATCTTATTAATGCTTAATTGTTTCCCGCTTCGTTCCATTAAAAGCGTATAATAGTCCCTAACCAATTGGGGATTCTTGATCCCGTGAAAAGCCGTAATATCCTTTTGAATGACGTCCTCAACTAAATTCATTAAATATTCTCTGTTTGGACTAATAACATTTTCCGGTAATCCACCCACTTTCATATAATCCATAAAATGGGATTGCAAAAGGTGGCTATCCCGTTTTTTTATTTCTATACCATTAAAGTAAAGATATTCATCCAAATCCAGCGGTTCTATTTCAAGTGTTATAGAACGACCGGTAAGATGTGCTTTTTTATCCCGCAGCAGTGATGCCGATGAAGATGCCGCAAATATTTTTACATTTTGGCTGTCATATATATTTTTCAATTGAACTTGAAAATCATTTTTATATGTTACTTCATCAAAAAACAGATATACTTTTTCATCAATGTTTATTTTATGTATTTTTCTAAATTCGTTCACGATTTCAGAAATACTATTATCAGTAAGCAAATAATCATCTAAACTCACATAAAACACATAATTGGCATCAATTATTGTATCAATTAACTCTTTTATCAACAACTTCATTAAAGTCGTTTTACCGACTCTGCGAAGTCCGGTTAAAATCACGATTTGTTTTCTGTCTAAATAGATTCGTAATAAAGTTAAATATTTTTCGCGTCGTTTAAAATCTTCGGCAAATTTTCCGTTTTCCCACCAGGGATTATATTGATATAGTAGATTTTCCATGGGTCAAATATATGACAGTATCGTATATTTTACAAGTTTATTATACGATAGTATCGTATATTTATACTATACAGCATATTAAATCCATGCTTGTCCTATGGAAGTTGGTGTTTTATTTAATAAAATATTGATTGAAAAATATTAAATGATGATCTAATCTTTTTACCCAATAATCCCAGCTATGCCCACCGGGTTTTTCTGAATAATCATGGGGAATTTCCAATTCCAGCAATTTATTATGTAATGCCTGATTGCTTTCAATGAAGAAGTCGCTCACACCGCAATCGATCATTATTTTTGTATCGCTATTTTTGAATTTTTCCACATTTGAAATCACAGAATATTGTTTCCATCGCTCGGGGTATTTTTCATATGAACCAATTTTTTCACCCAGTTCATATTTTTTCGTGGTGAATGTCAGATCAACCACACCGCTCATACTTCCAACAGCTCCAAAAACATCGGGATATTCCAGGGAAAGGTACAGAGCACCGTGGCCTCCCATGCTAAGGCCGGTTATCGCCCGGTGACTTCGATCTGCAAATGTATAATAATGTTGATCGATATAGCGCACCACTTCCTGTCCTACATAAGTTCTGTATTGGCTTTTCGAATCAACCGGGCTGTCTAAATACCAGCTATTGGTTCCTCCATCGGGGCAGACAATCATGAAATTGTATTTATCTGACTCTTTTTCCAAATCCTTATGATCTGACCAATTTTGGTAATTGCCGCCATATCCATGGAGCAGGTAAACTGTCGAAAACCGATTTATTGAGTCGGTATAGCTATCTGGAAGAATCACAATGCACGAAATGTCTTTATCCATTGAATTGCTGTGGATAATGACTGTTTCCTTCTCTGCTCCATTTAGGCAGAAAACAAATGCAAAAATTGCGTATCCAAATGCTCTTTTGAAAATATTTAAAATTTTTGGTTCCATGGTGTTCGGAAAAGTACAAATAATTTAAATGGGAGTAACAGAGTAATTATCAGTGAGGATTGTTCCATATTATTTTGTTTCCCCCGATCTGGGGGAGATGTCTAAAAGACGGAGGGGGATTAACATTCTCCAATTCCATCATCAGCCATAAAGTAATCAATCTTACTCAATTATCACTATATTCAGAAAATTCGAAAGAAAGCGGTAAATATTCTATCCCCACCCAACCCTGCCCAAATTGGGGAGGACTTTTTGGGATTTATAATAACAAATCTACTTCCTTTGGATAAAGGTACAGACATCATTGACCCATTGACGTTAGCTGATCCAAGGGGATTACTTCTTCGACAGAAGTCTCATCGTAATGACAATTATTTTGTTAATTAATAAAATAGAAAGTGTCTTTGCAAGCCCGGAGGGCACAGCAATCTCCTTCCGCTAATTACTATAGGGATTAATTTATTTCCGGGCTTTGGTTGAAGTAAGGAGATAGCGTCGCTCCGCTCTGACAGGTTTTTTCTGCTCAAGATAATCCCCCTTTAACTTGGGAGATTTAGGGGATTAAATCAAACATTGGGAAAAGACATTAATTGATTACTAAACGTTCTAAAAATTTATAATCCCAAAATACTAACTACTTTACAAGAACTCCCCCTTTGAAAAAGGAGCTGGGGGTTTGAAAAAACATAATTAATATTAAATTTCCGATTTTTATTTTACAGTTAGGTTTTGGAATATTATTTATTGAATTTGATATGGCCTTAAATCAGGTGAAAAAGGAAAAAAATGATGAAACCACTTATTAGCAATGATGCAGTTGTTTTGGGTATCCTATTAGGAATTCTTGTATTTATCTTCAGGACTTCCAATGGAAATTCTCCGTTCTGGAAGAAGTTCTATTCATTTGTACCTGCATTATTATTGGCATATTTTATTCCCTCTTTACTCAATTCCTTTGGATTTATTTCCGGTGAAGAGTCCAAGTTGTATTTTGTTGCTTCCAGGTATCTCCTGCCGACAAGTTTGGTGTTATTGACAATCAGTGTTGATTTAAAGGAAATAATGAAACTGGGTTCCAAAGCGGTCATTATGTTTTTGACCGGAACGGTTGGTATTATCATCGGCGGACCGATCGCCATCCTGATTGTTTCATTTTTTTCACCTGAAACTGTAGGCGGAGCTGGTCCTGAAGCTGTTTGGCGGGGTTTAACAACGATTGCCGGGAGCTGGATTGGGGGAGGGGCTAATCAGGCTGCTATGAAAGAAGTTTTCGAAGTGGACGATAACCTATTTTCAGCCATGATCACCATTGACGTGATTGTTGCAAATATTTGGATGGCTTTTCTTTTATACGGCGCAGGTATCCATGAAAAAATTGACTCATGGCTAAAGGGAGATACATCTGCCATTGATCGATTAGTCGTAAAAATGGAAAATTATCATGCTCAAACCAGACGCATGCCTGAATTGGTGGATATATTTACCATCATGGGGGTTGGGTTTGGTATAACAGCTTTCTCTCATTTTTTATCTGATATTATTGCACCATGGATACAGTTGAATGCCCCCTTTCTTTCCAGGTTTAGTTTAACATCCGGTTTTTTCTGGTTGATTGTATTATCGACAACGATTGCTCTTTTGCTTTCCTTTACTCGAATTCGAAATCTTGAAAGTGCCGGCGCTTCCAATTTTGGAAGCCTTTTTCTCTATATTCTGGTTGCAACCATTGGGATGAAGATGAATATTTTGGCAATTTTTGATTATCCGGGTCTTTTTCTTGTGGGAATCATTTGGATCAGTATCCACGCTATTTTACTCATTATGGCTGCAAAGATAATCAAGGCGCCTTTCTTTTTCCTCGCTGTTGGCAGTCAAGCTAATATTGGAGGCGCTGCTTCTGCCCCCATTGTAGCTTCGGCATTTCATCCATCCCTCGCGTCGGTTGGTGTTTTACTCGCTGTTTTTGGATATGCTGTAGGCACTTACGGTGCCTGGTTTTGCGGAATGATTATGCAAGCGGTCTCATATTGAGTTTTTCCATAACAAAAACAATAAAAGTTGCCGGAACTATGATTTATTTTTCATTAGTTTCTGCTTCTTAAAAATCAAATAAACTTATAAATAAACACCATGACCATTATATTTTCCACCCCTGACCCGAAAGATCAGTCTACATCAGATATCCGGAATACCGTCAATTCCATTTTATCTCAATTCACACCTGCTGATCAAATTTTTGCAATAGGTTATCCTTTTGATGGTGCCAATCCTTCCATTCAATTTATATCTAATGATCATTTTGCCGCTTCTGTTAATAATGCAGTTCAACAATCAAATGATGACTTGTTTTTACTGATTGACAATCGCGTATCTCCGGTACGTCTACGCAAATCCGCAGTCGATTCATTAACAATGACCATGAAACGTAATCCGGGAGCAGCCATGGTTTATGCCGATTATGATTTGGAAAATGATGAGGGATTACAGGAAATCCATTTATTACATCATCACATGGGTCGGGTTCGGGATAATCAGGATTACGGCAATGTTTTTTGTATCAGAAAATCTTCATTTTCTAAATGCGGTGGAATGGATGAATCGCTCAAATACAATTCATTGTATGACTTAAGATTAAAGCTGTCTGAACAAGGTGAGCTGATACGAATTGGAAATAAATACAGAGGCAGTTTGTATACAATAAAAGCACCGAAAGAAACTGCCAATGTTTTTGACTATCTCATGGAAGGAAAAGGCAGTCAAATCGAGGCTGAAGAAATTTGTACAGCTCACTTGAAAAGAATGGGTGCCTATTTGCCTCCCGGAGAATTTTACCAGAATAGACCAGCGCTTCAACATAATCCTAAAGTTAGAGCAACGATTATTATCCCCGTCAACGAGCGTCCGGAATTTATGGGAACTGCCCTGGAAAGCTGCTTTCAGCAGACAGAGAAAAATATAGAAATTATCATAGTGGTGAATGGTGGTGAAACTGATTCAACAATTCCGGAAATTCAGCGGTATCAACAAGGTGGAGATAAGTATCAGAGTGAAAATCCGGAAGTCCGGCTCATTGTTGTGGATATTAATAATATCGGGTTTTGCCTGAATACAGGTGTGGAAGCCGCCCAAGGTGAATTTTATGTTCAATTAGATTCCGATGACCGCTTGAAACCCCAAGCAGTAGAAAAAATATTAAATGTGTTCGATTTGAATCCTGATGTGGGAATGGTCATCGGCAGTTACGACGTTTGGGAAAAGCAAGCAGATGGTTCTCTCCTTCGAAAAACGGAAATTCCCACCGTGACCCACGACGAATGGACTGAAGATAACGGTCGGAATAATCTATTGCGTATTGGGGGTGCCGGGGCTCCCCGTTCCATCGCTATCCAGGTCATCAAAGATATTGGTTATTTTGGAATGAATGATGATCCATTTACACGAAATTACGCAGAAGATTATGAAATGGTCCTACGGATCAGCGAACGATACCGCATTGACAGAATTTATGATGCCATTTATGATGTGATCCGTCATGCTGGCGGAACCGACCATAGTATTGATGAAGTGACCATTGACAGAAATGATGAAGCAAAAGATGAGATGCGTTTAAGGGCAATTCACCGACGCCAGAGACTCAATAATAATTCATGACACCTGATCACCCAACGATCATTGGTGTTGATGGCGGCGCTACAAAAGTCAGCGCCTGGGTGATTGATCGATCATCCAATGGTTTTAGTCTGGGTAACATCCATTCCCATAAAATATATTCTGATTTCTCACCATTCGATCCCGGTTTTACTCCGGTGGATATACAGATTCAACTGAAGGAAATGGTTTCAAATATTCATCAAACTGGCGAAGAACACAATCAAAGTCAAGCGGTGATCGCAGCATTTGTTGAGGTCATATCAGAACTTTACCAAAACAACCCGATTCTTCTTGGTATCGGAATGCCGGGATTAAAAACAGGCGACAGCCTTGGTATTGCCGCCATGGCAAACGGTCCCAGAATGCCCCATTTTTCCAATGATTTGGAGAAGGCACTTAAAAGTATTGGGATCCAATTGGCTGCACCAATCCATCGGTTGGGCAGCGACGCAGACTACTGCGGTGTGGGAGAAGAATACGCGAAAGATGGGTTATTTAAGTCTGTAGGGAACGGATATTACTTAGGAGGTGGAACAGGTGCTGCGGATGCTTTAAAATTAAATAACAATTTGATTCCATTGGATCAGACAAAATCGTGGTTATTAAAATCATGGGAGATGGCTAATCATGACCATTGGACCATGGAGCGATTTGCTTCTGCCGGTGGAATTCAATCTATTTATAGCCAATACTCAGGCATTTCTATCGATTTACTGAATCGGGATGCCATATATCCAAATGTTATTCTTGATAGGGCAAATCAAGGCAAAGAATCAGCCTTGAAAACATTCGGTGATGTTGGTCAGAATCTGGCCAATCTACTTTTTGAGCGAATAGATACTATTTTTTCCGGTTGGAACGGACGTTTTGGTTTTGCCAATCCTTCCAGAGAAGTACCTGCTTCGACCCATCCCTATCTTGGCACTGTGTTAGATCGAATTATCGTTGGCCAGCGTCTGGGCATACTATTAGAATCCTCTAAAGGAATGGATATTTTCTGGGAGCCATTGATGCTTCGATTGGAAAATTTAATCATTAATTCGGACGGGCTAAGTTCAAAAGCAAAATCGATTTATTTGAAAAATGAAAAGCTAAATCCGAGCTTAATCAAGATTTCAACCTTGAAAGATGCACCTGCTTTGGGAGCAGGGATTGATGCAGCCCAGGTTAAGGATAATTAGATCTATGATGAAAACCCTGATAAAATAGAGTCCTGATTAATGAATAAAACCTCAACTCACTTACTCCAGTCTGAACCTATCATTCACGTTGGGATCATTTTACCGGAGGATCGAAGAAAATCCATCACACTATCCTTTACCGATCCATCCCTGTATGAAATAGATTCAGATCCATTGATAAAACGGTCTGGAGATATTCCGGAAATATTAAATATATCGATGGATGATGGTGATATATTGATTCGGAACACTAAACAGGATTTTAGTCCAACGGGCATTACCATTCACAATGTTCCGGCAGGCCGGGGGTTTCATTGGGAAAAATCGATTAATGTTATTGTACCAGGAAATATCAAAATTAAACATTATGATAAGTATTTGCTTGTTATCAATGAACTCCCCCTGGAGCAATATCTTGCTTGTGTGGCTGTTTCGGAAATGAGCGGCCAATGTCCACCGGCATTGCTGGAAGCTCAAACCATCACGGCCCGATCCTGGATCATGGCTGCAGCGGAAAAAAAACATGTGACATTGGGGTTGGATGCCTGTAACGATGATTGTTGTCAGCGGTATCAGGGTTTGACTCAAATGACAGACTCGTCCATGAAAGCTGCAAATGATTCAAGGGGCATTTTTCTAATACATGACGATCAAATATGCGATGCCCGGTATTCTAAATCCTGTGGCGGAATCACTGAGAGTGCCCACCAAGTCTGGGATATGAAGCCCACCCCATACTTAAGCAGTGTTTACGATGGTCCTGAAAATGACCCTGATATTCATTGGGACAATTGGTTCGTTGATTATCCAAAAACATTTTGCAGTCCATCATTTGTTAATGAAAATGATCTCCAAAAATATTTAGGAATCGTGGATAAAAAAGGGTCTTATTTTCGCTGGAACACATTTTTTACCCAAGAGAAGTTTTGTGCGTTTTTTTCTAAGACCATCAATGAGACTGTTGTTCATATTGATAAAATTGATTCATTAAAACGTGGTAAATCTGGAAGAATAAATCACTTATATTTGGACTACCAAACAAGTAAAGGTAATTCCAAAACAATTCAAATTAAAAGTGAGTATGAAATTCGTAAAATGTTACACCCATCCTTTTTATACAGTTCATGTTTTATTGTCAAAATGGATGAGAATTCCATTGAATTTTTTGGAGCAGGCTGGGGACACGGAGTGGGGCTGTGCCAAATCGGAGCCCTTGGGATGGCATTAAATTATTTTTCAACGGAAGATATACTAACACATTATTTCAGAAATTCAACCCTAAGGAAACTCTATTAATATGGCACTAGCAACTATTGACTGGATTATTATTATTGCATACATCCTATTCTCTATCGGGGTAGGTATTTATTTCTCAAAAAGGGCTGGACAAAATACGGAAGAATATTTTCTGTCCGGCCGTACGCTCCCTTGGTGGATTGTGGGGACATCCATGGTCGCTACCACTTTCGCTGCAGATACACCTTTAGCCATTACTGAATTTGTCCGGGGACCGGGAATTTGGCAAAACTGGTTTTGGTGGAATTTGTTATTATCCGGATTGTTGGGGGCTTTGCTTTTTTCCCGGCTCTGGCGCCGGGCTGAGGTTTTGACGGACAATGAATTATTAGAAATTCGATACAGCGGAAAGCCGGCGGCTGTCTTAAGGGCATTCAAAGCTGGATATTTTGCCATTCTGTATAATTTCATTGTCATGGGCTGGGTCATTAACGCTATGGCTTCTGTCGCTGCCGTCATGCTCAATATAGATCGCTGGACAGCTGTGTGGGTTTGTGTGATTATCGCTCTTCTTTATGCCCTTTTATCCGGATTTTGGGGCGTAGTGGTCACTGATATGGTTCAGTTTATTATTGCCATGGCCGGTTCCATTGTTCTGGCCATCGTTGCCGTGGATGCTGTTGGTGGAATGGATGTATTATTGGAAAAATTGGCTGCACTTTCGGGCTCGGGAGCTGTCCATGAAACAACATTAAAATTTATCCCCCCCCTTCCGGATGCCGATATAACAACTTCATCATTTTGGGAATCTCCTTTTTCAAAATTCCTAATCTTTATCACTGTTATGTGGTGGTCTCATCACGGAACGGACGGCGGCGGATATATTATTCAACGTATGTCGTCAGCTAAGAATGAAAAACATGCATTGGCAGCGACGCTTTGGTTTAATTTGGCTCATTATGCTTTGCGTGTTTGGCCTTGGGTCGCCGTTGCTTTGGTGTCCATTGTTGTATTCCCCATTATTCCGGATTCCCATGCAGCGTTGGGTTCAAAAGCGGGTTATCCACTCATTATGAATCAATTTCTTGGACCCGGATTGAAAGGCCTCCTTGTCGTCTCCTTCTTAGCCGCCTTTATGTCCACAATAGATACCCATTTAAATTGGGGAGCATCCTATTTAATTAACGACGTTTATAGACGATTTATTAAAAAGGATGGGGATCAAAACCATTATGTTTTTGTTAGTCGAATCATAACGGTTTTACTCATGGTATTTGCCGCTTTTGTTGCCATCAATATGCAGAGTATCAGCAAAGCGTGGGAATTTATTTTTGCCATGGGCGCCGGAATCGGCGCCGTCCTGATTCTTCGATGGTTTTGGTGGCGCATCAATGCCTGGACTGAAATATCTGCTCTGCTCACTTCAATCACTATTACGGTCATACTGGAAATTATTGCGTGGCAGCAAACCATCGCTCAAGGCAAGACCTATGCCCTGTTTAATGAAACACCTGTATTATTCGGAATACCTATCCAGGTGCATCATAAACTAATGATCATCGTACCGGTGGCAATCATTGTTTGGGTTATTGTGACGTATATGACTAAACCAGAACCGGACACGACTTTGAAGAATTTTTTCAAACGGGTACAGCCGGGGGGTTATTGGGGAAAATATGCAAAGCATACTACACTCCAGCCGGTAACAGATGGCTTCTTTTTCAACTGGATTGCAGGTGTCGCATTAATTTATGGTTTGAATTTCGCCATTGGAAATTGGATGTTCGGAAATAATGGCTACGCATTGCTGCTGTTTGCATTATCAGGGTTTGGTTTTTGGTGGATTTGGAGTAAACTCATTTCACAATTAGACTCATGAAACAAACAAAAAGATTCTTCGCCCTGGATGTATTTAGAGGTATGACCATTGCCTTAATGATACTGGTGAATAACCCCGGATCATGGTCTTACGTCTATGCTCCATTTCGTCATGCACACTGGCATGGATGTACACCCACTGATTTGGTATTTCCATTTTTCTTGTTTATTGTGGGCGTAGCAATGAGATTTTCGTTTTCAAAATTTGATTTTCAACCCAGTCGGGAAATATATTCGAAAATATTTTGGAGAACAGTTACTATTTTCGTTATTGGATTTCTTTTAGGCACATTTCCATTTATCCGTCAGGATTGGAATTGGGAAAACGTTCGGATCATGGGAGTCCTTCAGAGGATTGCATTGGCTTATGGAATCAGCGCTATTCTAGTGATTCGTTTTTCAAATAAAGACCTTTGGAAAATAATTCCGGTTACATTGATTGCTTGTTGGCTATTGATGTGGGGATTGGGTGGTCCTGACCCGTGGTCACTGGAAGGCAATCTGAACCGAAAAATTGATATGATTATTCTTGGAACCAATCATTTATGGAGAGGCGCAGGGATCCCATTCGATCCCGAAGGCTTATTCAGTACCATCCCTTCCGTTATTTCCGTTCTTTTTGGATATATGACCGGTGAGATGATTCAAACGGCTGGAGAACATCAAAAGAATAATCTTAAAAAAATATCCATTACCGGACTTATCCAGATAGTTCTTGGATTGATTTGGTCTATTTTTATGCCTATCAATAAAGCATTGTGGACCAGTTCTTATGTATTATTTACGGCCGGGATTGCTAATGTGGTCCTGGTAGGGCTCATCTGGATTATCGACATCAAAGGATATAAAAAGGTTTTTCAACCGTTTATTATTTACGGAACCAATTCTATTTTTGTTTTTGTCGGTTCCGGACTTTGGGGAAGAACGATATTAAAAATTAAATATTCACTGAATGGTGAAATGGTATCCGGGTATTCCTATTTATATCATACCATTTTTCAACCTTTGGCCGGTAATATGAATGGGTCCCTCCTTTTTGCCCTGACACATGTTTTGATGTGGTGGCTAATTCTCTATTGGTTACACAGAAAGAAAATATTTATTAAAATTTGAATTATTATAAGTTGTCTATCATTCATCCTATTCCTTACATAGGACCTAACGTCCTGTGTAAGCACCGTATTCTTTTTTATTTTTTCAATGAAATTAGACATAGGGTTGAGGTCATACGCTCTATTTCACCTCATACCATTCCTAAATTTATTGAAAACTTAAGAGCTTCTTGGAAAATGAGGGCACGAACTCAATTGCAACTTGTTGCAAACATTCAAATTATGACTTTTTGAGGAAACCCTATTTAATTATGTCCAATTTGAAAGGCTTTTATGAGTAAACGCATTTTTATC
>CAZBEY010000045.1:0-10192 GCA_964491015.1 uncultured bacterium
AGTGAAATGATACAGGTGTCTTGGCACATCATAAGCAGCCCAGTCTGCTCCGTACTTTTTAGCGTCTGTGGATTCATAATTTGGTAACGCCACAATCAAAACACCGTCACGGTTTAATTGTGCTCTAAATTTTTCCAAATATATCCATGGTTCATGAACATGTTCCAAACTGTGCCAGCAGGTAATTACATCATATTTTTCATCTGAATTCAGCCATTCCTCCGGGGAGACAACACTGATTCCGAACTGATTATTCACCAAGGCACGGGCTTTTGGAGACGCATCGACCCCCGAAACATCCCAACCGCTTTCTTTCATTTTGTTTAGAAAATGTCCGGCTCCGCAACCGATGTCCATGATGGTACCGGATTTCTTTCCAACGGATTTTTCCACTAAACGCTTCTTCCTACCGAGCATAGTTGTACGCACCAGGTTATACACTAAATCAAATAGACTCTTTGATTTATCAGTATGTGAAATATAGTCGTCAGATTCATAATAGTCGCCAATGGTATTTTTTCCGGGAAATGGGTTTGTCAGTCGCAGTCGGCAATTTGAACATTCCATAATACCAAAGTTTTTACCGCTCACCAAATAGTCTTTGGTGGAAAAAACTTTCTTCAGTTCATGTTTGCAGAGTGGACAGTTTGTTTGTTCCATCATTAGCTAATAGTCACCGTATCCAGGTATTGGGCATACTCTTCCAGCAGGCGTTTTTTCATCAAATCGTGCTGCTTTAACATCGGATCTCTCTCAGTAATTTTTTGTGCAGCTTCTCGTGCTTTTCTTATTATCGAACCATCTGTTACTAAATCCGCAATCTTGTATTTAAAAAATCCACTCTGTTCGGTACTAAAGAATTTTCCGGGTCCCCTCATTTTCAAATCCTCATCAGCGATCAGAAAACCATCATTGGTTTTTTCCATAATTGTCATCCGTTTCCGGGATGTATTTCTAATATTCCGCTCCACCAAAATACAATAACTCTTGGCACTGCTTCGACCCACACGTCCCCGGAGTTGGTGGAGTTGCGTTAGACCAAATCGCTCTGCATGTTCGATAAGCATTACAGTTGCATTGGGTATATCAATCCCAACTTCAATCACCGTAGTAGAAACCAAAATGTGAATATTGTTTTTTGCATACGCCTCCATGATGTTATCTTTTTCATCTTTTTTCATTCGCCCGTGTATGAGCCCAATATTTAACCCTGAAAATAGTTTTTTCAGTTCCTCAAATCCTTCCGTGGCAGCCAAAAGATCAGACTTTTCCGTCTCTTCCACCAAAGGATAAACGATCATGCATTGGCGTCCGGCTTCCACTTCTGCGCGCATGAATTTATAGACATTTTCCAGACGGTTTTCATCCACTACTTTGGTAATGACCGGTTTTCGATTTTTTGGCATTTCATTTATGATGGAAAGATCCATGTCACCGTGGTATGTAATCGCCATGGTCCGGGGAATTGGGGTGGCTGTCATGGCTAATAAATGAGGATTGAGACCCTTTTTTAACAAATCCCCACGTTGTAAAACACCAAAACGATGCTGTTCATCCACCACTACAAATCCTAGTTTTTTGAATTCAACTGTCTTTTGGATCAGTGTATGGGTCCCTATAACGATGTCAATGGTTCCATTTTTTACAGAATCTAATATTTTATTTCGATCACTTGCTTTTTGATTCCCAACTAATAACGCACATGTAATATGCACTTTATTTAATTGCATTTTGAATGACTCATAATGCTGATGGGCTAAAATTTCTGTTGGTACCATTACGGCAACCTGAACTCCATTTGCAACTGCATTGATGGCAGCTAAAATGGTGACAATTGTTTTTCCTGAACCGACATCTCCCTGTAATAATCGATTCATGGGTATCTGTTTTGCCATATCTCGGCGTATTTCTTTTAACACTCTATTCTGTGCGGATGTCAGTTCGAATTCCAATGTATCCAGTATCATTTTCATTCTTACGTCTGACTTTGACAGTGGGATTGTGCCTTGTTTTTGATAGGACCGATGACGAAGAATCATCAATAGCTGTAAAAAATAATGTTCGTCAAATTTGAGTCTTTGAATTGCCTGTGTTAAATCTTCGAGTGATTTTGGAAAATGAATATTCTTCAGGGCATTTTTCTGTGAACATAAATTGTTCTTTTGGATGATATCCTCATCCATATAATCTGTGATCGATTGGATTTGAACTGACAATGATTTAATGATCCGGCGCAAACTGCGATGATCAATATGGGCATTCTTTAATTGAGAAGATAATGGATACAGGGGAATAATTGTACCTGTATTGATTGGGTCAGCATCCATATCTAATTTATCATAATCCGGATGAATAATCTGCAGTCCATTGTAAAATTCCACTTTTCCATGGATAGCGATTCGGTCACCTTTTTGAATAGCATTCTTAATATATTTTACTCCATTGAACCAGATCAAAGAAATAATCCCTGTCCCATCTGAAAGAACAGCTTGGTAAACATTACGTTTTCTTGTCCGCCGTTCACCACATACTTCAATTGTTCCAACAATAGTTGCTTCATCATTTTTTTTGATATCCCGAATGGATTTAACGGTTGTTCGATCTAGATAACGCCGGGGATAATAATGTAAAATATTTCTTAGGGTTAGGATACCGGTAGATGCTAATGCCTCAGCCCTTTTGGGACCAATTCCTTTTATATATTGTACTGGTGTATTTAAATCAGACTGTGGACACAAGGAATTATTTCCATTCCTTGCGATATGTATACGTCACTGTTTTTGAATCGCCCGGCTTTACATTGAACGGAAAATAGATGGTAGATGCATCTTTTTTAATATAGTTGTCCGATGCATTACGAATCACCCAATCACCGTGGATTTGTTCTTCCAAACGGATTGAAATTGTCTCATCTTTTATATTCTTAACAACGATCTCAATGGATGCTTCTTCACTTTTTCGTTGACGGTCATAATGAAGAACGGTCCGTTTTCCAATCACATCAAAAGCCCGCCCGCCGGAAATGGTTGCTGTTTCACCTTTGGGGACCTGTTTCAGTTCATCCTGCCCGGTATATTCCATCGACCCATCAGATGATTGTAAATACAAACTTATCTTTCCTCGGGGTAAAGGAATATTTAATCCATTTCCCTCTGTGTTGGCTAACTGAATCTCAATTTGAAGTGGTTCTTCTTTTTTGGTTCGCTCAGAATTTTTAAAAACATACGTTTTGGTAAAATCTACTTTCCGTGGTTCATATAATCGGACTGTGATACTTTGGTTTTTCTTTAGATCAATTTTTTCCGGTAGGGTATAAATATGAAAATCACCCAATGCATCTTCTGTTGCCACAGGTCCAATTTCGTCTACCATCATGCTTGCTTTAGCCCGATAAACCGGCTGCGGCCGTCTGCCTTTCTTTTGCAAATTTCCCTCCACCAGTTTCAACGAATATTGATTATAATCCACGTTGCTTCCGTTGTTCACTACCGCTTCTGCAATAAGCTCACCTTTTTTACCATTTAGAACAAAACGATACACAGCATTCCAATCAAAACCGCCTGTAAGATATACAAGGTCCCCATGGACATTCCCCCCTTTTGAACTATAAATATCCCAAGCCAATTCAGGTCGTAATTGTGGAAATAATTCTGAATCCCGGGTATACATAAAATCCACTTTATCTTTGGAAATTGTTGTGATATTTTTTCGTGTTTTAAGAGAAATGTTGTCACTATTCAATTCAATCAAAGTGCCTTCATGAATTTTCTCATTACTAACCTTCACAAATACATACGACCCAATTCTTTCTTTGAAATAATCGCCGCTACTGAATAGATCGTTTTTAAAATACTGATAGTGAACCACCGCATCCTTTAGCATTAAAAATGGTGAATCAGGGATAAGTCCGCCGGGGAATTTATTGTAGGTGATTTCAAATTGCTTCGATGGAATATCCCACTGGACAGATTCCTTTACCAATGCAATATTATCCTTATAAATGGTCATGGTTTGACCCATTAAAAAGATTGGTAATAATAAAATGAATATTCTCATTGCAGCATCTCCAAATTTGCATTCACTTTTTCTAGTTCAGCAGACATTTCTTCTTGTTTATCTTTTTCTCTTATAATAACATGATTGGGTGCTTTGCTAATAAACTGCTCATTTAACAGCTTACCCGCAATCCCTTTCAAGTGCCCTTTTATTTCGTTGGCTCTTTTCTGAAGACGGGATCGCTCCACATCCAAATCAATTAAACCACCCAATGGGATATAAAGTTCATTTTTTCCGATAACAACTGTGGCTGATTGATCCGGTTTCTTTTGATTTGTACCTGTTTCAACCGATGACGTCCCAGTAAGAGAAGAGATTACTGTTTGATATTGATTTAAAAAACCTGCCATGCCGTTATCACATTTTGCAATTAAATCAGATTTTTTTGTCGGTGGTATATTCATACGACTTCGAACAGTACGAATACCTGAAATGACTTCCTGTAATAATGCCATTTCCTTTTCAGATTCACCATCCAACCAATTTTCGTCACCCTTTGGCCAGTTAAATACAATTAAATCTGGATCATCGTCATTTTTAAAATGAGCCCATAATTCTTCCGATATAAATGGTGCAAACGGATGGAGGATCGCTAAAGTGTTTCTTAACACATAGGTCGCGACTACCCGAGCCACGTTTGCAGCATGAGAGTCTTTGCTGTAAAACCGAGTTTTTGCAATCTCTATATACCAATCACAAAAATCATTCCATGTAAATTCATAAAGCACTTTTGCCGCTTCGTTAAAATGAAACCTATTCAATTGGCGGTTATATGCTTTGATGGCTTTTTGCAGCTTGCTCATTATCCATCGTTCCGGCAGATCCAATTTTTCTTTATGCAGATCAATATCCGGTATTCTTCCTTCTTCCAAATTCATCAAGACGAAACGGGATGCGTTCCAGAGTTTGTTCATAAAATTACGGCCCACTTCCAATCTGGTGGACGAAAATAAAACGTCAAGACCTTGTGGCGCCATTAGCATGGTTCCAAAACGAACTGCATCAGTTCCATATTTTTCAAATAGATCCAATGGGTCAGGGGAGTTCCCTAAAGATTTACTGAATTTCCGTCCCGTTTCATCCCGGAGGATAGAGGTGAAATACACATCCTTAAAAGGCAGTTCATTCATGAATTCGTAACCGGTGATGATCATTCGTGCAACCCAAAAAAAGATAATATCCGGTCCAGTGACTAATGCATCGGTGGGATAAAAATAACTTAACTCATTACTATCATCCGGCCAATTATGAACTGCCATAGGCCACAACCATGAACTTGCCCAAGTATCCAATACATCCGGATCTCTATCCCAATTTTCAGGGTCGCTGGGTCCCTCGACAGATACATGAATTTTTTCAGGATCATTTTTATGGTACCAAACCGGAATTCGATGCCCCCACCAGAGCTGTCGACTAATGCACCAATCTCTGATATTTCCCATCCAATGATTATAGGTCTTCACCCAATGTTCCGGATGAAATTTTATTTCGCCGTCAGACACTGCCTGCAGTGCCGGTTTGGACAATTCATCCATTTTCATAAACCATTGTTCAGACAAATAAGACTCAATGGGAACATGACCCCTTTCAGAATATCCTACCTGATGAATATAATCTTCTGTCTTTTCAAGAAAGCCCTGTTCATCTAAATCCTTTACAATTGCTCTTCGAGCATCTTCCCTTGATAATTGTTGATAGCTTTTTGGAACATTTTCATTCAGAGAAGCATCTTCATTCATAATATTGATAAATTCTAGATTATGACGCTTTCCCATTGTAAAATCGTTGACATCGTGAGCCGGTGTTACTTTCACACAACCAGACCCAAATTCCGGATCGACATAATCATCAGAAATAACGGGGATTTCCCTCCCTACCAATGGAAGAATAATGGTTTTACCAATTGCATGAGTATAACGTTCGTCTTCAGGATGTACTGCTACGGCTGTATCACCCAGCATTGTTTCCGGTCGAGTTGTTGCTACAATTAAAAAATCTTTACTATCTTTGATTGGATATTTAAAATGCCAGAGATGACCATGCACTTCCCGGTGAATCACTTCTTCATCGCTGATGGCAGACTGAGATGCCGGGCACCAATTCACCAATCGATTCCCCCTATATATTAATCCTTTTTCATATAATTTAACGAAAGATGATAAAACGGCTTTTGAATAACCCTCATCCATGGTAAACCGCTCCCGCTCCCAGTCACAGGAACAACCCAGTTGTTTCAACTGTTGAATAATAATTCCGCCATATTTTTCTTTCCACTCCCAGGCATATTTTAAAAATTCTTCTCTGGAGAGGTTGTTTTTATCGATTCCTTTATCGTTGAGACTTTGGACTACTTTTCCTTCCGTAGCAATGGAAGCATGATCAGTACCGGGAATCCAGCAAGCTTCCCTCCCCTCCATGCGTGCTTTACGAACGAGAATATCCTGTATCGTATTATTGAGTACATGCCCCATGGTGAGCATACCGGTAACATTGGGTGGCGGAATCACAATCGTATACGGTTTTTTATCGGCATTTACCTGTGCATGGAAATAATTTTTATCTAACCAATGCTGATACCATTTTCCCTCGACTGCTGTGGGAGTGTAAACTTTATCCAGCTGTACCGTCATGATTCATGCATTCCTAATAATAGTGATTAAACTGTCTGGTTGATTGAAAGATTGAATGTATGATTGCCTTGGTTACCGGTTCGCCGAATTAGAATATTGAAAGGAATGATTGGTTGTTCCTCTAACATCTGATGTTTACCATTTTCCATACTACTCAACCAATTACCATTTACCGCTAACCATTTTCCTTATCGTTCTAATATTAAACTGAAAGCAGTTGTCAATTTCAGAACGTTTTGATTTGCTTTAACAAGGTGCCGGCATAATGTGCGGCATAAATTCTGCATAACCTTATACCCGATTTCCGAATGGGTGTCGCATATTTCATATAATTCATCTTTGCCTATTTTTAATAATTTACAATCTGTCAACGCCTTGATACTGGCAGTTCGTCGATCTCCTTCATTAAACAAAGACATCTCCCCAAAAAACAGTTTATAATCACTGGAAAGTTTGGTGATCGCCTTTTCGCGGTTATCTGTTTCACTTTTATTCATAGAAAGTGTTAGGGCCTGATTGACCTCCACTTCGCCATTAAGCAGAAGAAAAATAGAATCACCTAATTCTCCCTCTACGATAAAGGTTTCTCCTTTTTTAACATTTACCAGAGTTGATATATCGATAAACAGTTTTATTTCTGTATCATCCAAACCGGCAAAAATTGAATAGTCTTTAAATGCTGCTAAATCCATACTCACCTCAAGGTATAATGATGGCGCGTTCGCCATCTTTAATGGTATAATCTAACTCTGGGTTAATCGTTGTGGAAATTTTGCTTTCTTCCTGCAAAGAAATACCACCTTCTTTCAATTTGCGTTCAATAAAAGCATCCAATGCGGATGAATCTGCTGAAAGTACCTCACCAATCCCCAGATTTTCTTCTTCTGAAAAAACACCAATTAGTATTGATCTGTGTTTTCCCCGAAAATGATTAAAAAGACTTTCAAAGGATTTCCCAACAAATTCTTTCGGAATATCTACCCGTTTAAATCTATTTACTGAAACATTATCCAACAGCCGATTGACTGCTTGAGGAATTCCGGGATCCATGACGTGGGCTGCAATCATGTAAGCACCAAAATCATCACTAATAACTACTTCATCTGCGTTTGCGCGCTTGATATGTGTCAAATTATCGCGACTGTATAAATATGCTATTAATCGAATATTTGGTTCCAACCCTTTGATTGTTAGGGCAGCCAAAATGGTTTTCTCATCAGGATTTTGTATCAATTCGTTTACATCACTGGGGATAATAACAACCGTTTCCGCCTCGCTCAAATTTGCCCTTTCTAATATTTTTTCATTGGTATAATCGCCGGCAACAAAATGTAAACGAATATCTCGATAGCGGGTTTTCAAGCGGGCAATTTGTTCTTCCTCCAGATCGTTAATAAGCACCATATCTTTTTTTGTCCCTTCTGTTAGATACTGGATGGAGTCGATGACTTTATCGGTATTTCTGTTCCATCCACAAAGAATGATATGACTGTGTACATTTATTTTTTCCAAACCTTTTTCCTCTCGAATTCTTTTTGTGACAAAAATAGATGAAATAATAGCTGTAAATATAGCCGTCAGCGAAATCCCTGCGAACATGACCAAAACAGCAAATATACGCCCTTGGGGCGTCGAAGGTGAATAATCGCCATAACCAACGGTTGTCATGGTAACGATTGACCACCAAAACGGGTTTTCATTTTGAGTAATTTCTCCCGTTTCCAGGGTGCGTAAAACCAGCCCTCCAAGGATCATAACCACAAAGATGCCAAGACCCACCTGGAAAAAACTGTTACGAATTAGTAATCGAAGCCAGCGACGCATAACAAAAAATTTAAGTCAGTTCTGACAAAGAAATAAGCTTTGATTAATAGAAAATCGTAATTTTTTGAACCGAAATAATGTGATAAGTTAACAGAGTAATGGGATTAATTAGCCAACATGCGAAATGGTCGTTTGGTGAAATAAAAGTTATATCTGTAAACCTATTTTGCAAAAACAATGAGGAACATGAACGCCTGGACACTACATAACAGAGGGTTTTACACAGCCCCTTAACAATTAATCTTTTTCCAAAACACACACAGTCTCAATATGAGGCGTGTGGGGAAACATATCCACCATCGTGAGTTTTTTGAGTTTATAACCTTCATTAATTAATAGAGCAATATCACGAGATTGTGTGGTGGGATTACAGGAAATATACACTAATCGCTTCGCCCCAAACTTTGGCAATGCATCCACCATGTCCTTGTGCATTCCTGCCCGGGGAGGATCAATAATAATCACATCCGGTTTTGGTATATTTATTTTGCTTGTCCCCTTTTTGAAAAAGAAATCCAGATTTGCCAGGTGAAAATGTGTATTGGTTATTCCATTGGAAATCGCATTGCGAACAGCATCTTCTACGGCTGGTGAGATCATTTCAAATCCATGAACCTCTTGTGCTTTTTGAGCCAGGAACAAAGAGATGGATCCCGTTCCGCAATACAGATCATACACGATATCATCTTCTGTAAGGTCGGCGCCCTCTAAGGCCGCTTGATATAGTTTTTCTCCTTGGAATGTGTTTGTCTGAAAAAATGAATTTGCGGAAATCTCAAATGTTAGATTACCAATTTTTTCAGTAATCGTGGGTTCTCCGTAAAGGAGTATTTCATATTCACCATAAGCTATGTCAGCTTTTTTGGTGTTAATATTATTAATAATGGTAGTGACTTTGGGAAACTGTTTATGAATATAATCAGCCAATGGTTGAATCAATTCCGTGTTTTCATAACTGGTCACTAAATTAACCATAATATCTTCTGTATTATGACCAAAGCGTAAAACCAAGTGACGAAGAAAACCGTTATGCGTTTTAACATCATAAGGTTTGAGGTTTAACTCCTGTGCTTTTGTTTTTACAGCATTCAGAATATTATTTCCAATCTTTGGCTGAATAAAGCATTGATTAATATCCAAAATTTTATCGTACCTCCGCGGTATATGGAGTCCCAAAGCAAAATCTTTTTCGGCCTCTTCTGCTTCGCCCGGTAAAATCCACCGTCTATTGGAAAAAGAAAATTCCATTTTATTTCGGTAATGGTAAATTTCATCTGCAGAAATAACATCATCGACTTTGAAATTGTTTATACCCGCTTGTCGGACAAATAATTCTTCTACCTGTTTACGTTTTTGGACTATTTGCTCTCGATAATCCAGCTGCTGAAAGGTACAGCCGCCACAATAAGCAAAATGTTCACAGGGCGCGTCTGTAATAAATGATGATTCTTCCAGCACTTCCAATGGACGTGCTTCTGCATATCCTTTTCGTTTTCTATATACCAAGGAACGGATTTTTTGCCCTGGAATTGCATTTTTCACAAATACGACAAATCCCTTTACTTTAGCAATTCCTTTACCGCCATAAGCTAAAGATTCAATTGTTAATTCGTATTCTTGTCCTTTTTTGATGGTTGTTTCTATCATTTTGTATTTTAATTATCCGGTTATTTATTAAGCCG
>CAZBEY010000045.1:10292-17069 GCA_964491015.1 uncultured bacterium
TTGATGGTTGTTTCTATCATTTTGTATTTTAATTATCCGGTTATTTATTAAGCCGCGAAGTGAGTTTTTTTGAGTCTTATTGCTTTTGATATTTTCTTATTAATCCGTTGGGAATCTTCTCGCTCATTGTGGCTTTTAAATTAATTTTAAGAATACGATTCTAAAAAACCCACAAGAAGAAGTTTTAATGTTTCAACCCCTTTATTGGCGTTTTCAATCGTCTGTTCGTGGCTCAACATATCATCGCTCATCCCGGCAGCCATATTGGTTATAATAGACAAGGCTGCAACTTTTAATCCTGCATGACGTGCCAGTATTACTTCCGGTACGGTGGACATTCCCACTGCATCGGCTCCCAGTGTTTTTGCAGCACGTATTTCTGCCGGCGTTTCAAAATTGGGGCCGCAAAACCATATATAAACACCCTTGTGAAGTTGAATACTATTTTGTTCAGCCACCCGTTCAAATTCTATTCGTAATTCCGGATCGTAAGCTTCTGCCATATCAACAAATCGTGATATTCCTTTTTCTCCAAACAAGGGTGAAACACCGGTAAAATTAATATGATCTGTCAGCAGCATAACGCTCCCTGGAGTTGCTTCTTTCATCAAACTTCCGGCTGAGTTTGTCAGGATTAATGTTTCGCATCCCAATGCGGCTAATGTTTGGATTGGGATTGTCATTTCATCAGGTTTACCGGATTCATAATAATGCACCCGCCCCTGGAGAACGACCACATTCGTTCCCTTCACATTGCCAAAAACTAACTTTCCCTCGTGACCAGAAACACCCAGTGAAGGAAATCCAACTAATTCTTCGTAGGCATATGAAATTGGATCAATCAGAACATCCACGAAAGAACCCAAACCGGACCCCAGAATAATGCCAATTTTTGGTTTAAACCCTTTTGATTTTGACTGAATATAATTGACTGTTTTTGTAATGCTCATTTAGTGATTAAGGGTGTGTAATGAATAAAAATCAAACACCGACCGGATGCCATGTTGTTTTTGTCTCTAATGTATTTAAAATACGATATGGATCCTGCACTTTTTTATCCAACCAATTTTCATCAAAATAAATAACAGGTCGCTTCACATTCAATGCTGCATTTTCTTGAACCATTTTTATTGCTTCATTATCATTTCCGCAATAAACGATTGCATTAACATCCATGTGAGAAGAAAAATGTTCCAATAATTCTGAACGGTAACCGGTCATAATATTTATCACGCCGCCGGGAACGTCAGAAGTATGAATGACTTCAGCAAATGTAATGGAACATAATGGTCGAGTTTCTGATGCTAAAATAACGACCGTATTACCCCCTGCAATAATTGGAGCAATCACGGATATCAGACCTAAAAGGGATGAATTGTTTGGTGAAATAGCAGAAACAACACCGGTGGCTTCCGGGTAGGAGAAATTAAAATATGATGACGCGGTTGGATTGACATGGCTAAAAATTTGCATATATTTATCCGCCCAGCCAGCATAATAAATGAGCCGATCAACGGACAGATTTATTTCCAATTCAGCCTCTTTTTTTGAAGATCCCTGGAGAATTAATTCATCCATAAACTGACTACGGCGACCTTCGAGCATTTCCCCTATCCTGTATAAAATCTGGCTGCGATTAAACGCTGTTCTCGAACACCAACCGGAAAATGCGCCTCGTGCCGAAACAACTGCATTCCTGAAATCTTTTCTCGATCCGCGGCAGATATTTACCGCCGTTGATTTCTCCGGATCAATCCATTTAATATAACGCCCGGATTCAGTTCGTGGAAATTTGCCACCGATAAATAATTTATATGTTTTTCTAATATCTTCGCGCTTTTTCATAACTTATTCCAATTAATCAAATTTCTTTCGCCAAAAAAATTGATCTCTTATATGATTTGTTTATTGACTAATATCAAATGTTCAATACTCCATTTCTCCCAGAATTAAATGATTAAACTAGGTTTTATGAGTCCACGAGCCGACTACCGCTTACAGCTCGACCATTTACTGTTCTATCAATTACCATTACCAGCTAAACCAGATTAACATACGGTATCAGTCCTTCTACTCCGCCTTCACGTCCCATACCACTTTCTTTATAACCACCGAATGGCGAAGTAGGGTCAAATTTATTAAACGTATTCGCCCATAAAACACCGGCGCGAATGGCTTTCGACATTTTGAAAATTTTCGCTCCTTTATCAGTCCAGACACCGCCGGATAATCCATAAGGTGAATTGTTTGCTTTTGCAATGACTTCATCCACTGTTCGGAAGGTCTGAATCGCCAGGACGGGGCCAAAAATTTCCTCCTGTACAATGCGATGAGACTGGCTGACATTCTCAAATAAAGTGGGTGCATGCCAATATCCCTTTTCCGGCAAAGTACAGGATGATTGATGAATGTTTCCTCCCTCCTTTTTCCCAATATCAACATACATCCTGATTTTATCCAGCTGCATTTTTGAATTAATTGCTCCGATATCCGTATTTTTGTCAAGAGGGTCGCCGACAATCAACGTTTCCATTCTGTCTTTTAATTTTGATATAACTATATCTGCAATACTTTCCTGAACAAATAAGCGTGACCCTGCACAGCATACATGTCCCTGGTTGAAGAAAATGGCATTAATAATACCTTCAACAGCCTGGTCAATGGCAGCATCTTCAAAAATAATGTTGCCTGCTTTTCCTCCCAGTTCTAGAGTATATTTTTTGGAGGTTCCGGCGACTGCTTTCATGATTTGTTTTCCAACATCAGTTGAACCGGTGAATGCAATTTTATCAATATCGGAATGTTCAACCAATGCTCGTCCCGTTTTACCGTCACCATTAATAATATTGACCACGCCGGGAGGCAGATCTGCTTCCTGAATAAGTTCTGCAAGTTTCATGGCCGTCAATGGTGTTGTTTCTGCCGGTTTTAATACAACGGTATTCCCGGTGGCCAAAGCAGGAGCTAATTTCCAGGCTGCCATTAGCAATGGGAAATTCCACGGAATAATTTGTCCCGCAACGCCAAGAGGTTTTGCCTGTTTACCCGGGAAAGCATATTCCAACTTATCAGCCCAGCCGGCGTAATAAAAGAAATGGGCGGCAGCTAAGGGAATATCAATATCTCGCGACTCGCGAATAGGTTTTCCACCGTCCATGGATTCAATCACTGCAAATTCTCGGGCACGCTCCTGCAGCAATCTGGCAATTCGGTAAATATATTTTCCTCTTTCGGTAGATTCCATTTTCGACCAAACAGATTCATAGGCTTTTCTTGCTGCAGAAACGGCTTGGTTTACATCTGCATCATTTGCTTCAGCTACAACCGTTAATTTTTCTTCATTTGCCGGATTAATTGTTTTGAAATATTTTTCTTTCTCTGGTGGACAAAATTCACCATTAATGAAAAGATCATATTTTTTATTAATGCGGATATGGTCTGTGCTTTCTGGTGCCGGGCTGTAGGACCAGTCTGTTTTAAAATCTAATTTGTCTGTTACTGCTTCCATTTTTCTGCCTTAATCTAAAGAAAAATAATTTGATGATTGATAAACACCCGTCGTTTGTTTCACAATCTGCATAAGAACATCATTTGCCAATGAACTGGCTCCGAACCGAAATAAGTCCGGATTTAGCCAGTCCCGGCCCAATGTTTCACGAACCATTACTAAATATTGAATGGCTAATTTTGCCTTGCTGATCCCCCCTGCAGGTTTCATACCGATTTTTTTACCTGTATTTTGGTAATAATCACGAATGGCTTCCAACATCACCAGAACCACCGGCGGTGTGGCAGCTGGAGATACTTTTCCCGTGGATGTTTTGATAAAATCAGCGCCTGATTGCATTGCGATGTCACTGGCAAAACGAACATTATCCAATGTAACCAACTCCCCTGTTTCCAAAATGACTTTCAGGTGGGAGTGTCCACAGGCTTCCTTCACCTGTTTAATTTCATCAGCTACATATTCATATTCCCCCCGCAGAAACTTCCCTCTGGAAATGACCATGTCTACTTCGTCTGCGCCGGCATCGACGACCATTTTTACTTCTTCTAATTTATTTTTTAAAGATGTCATCCCACTGGGGAAAGCAGTCGCAACTGAAGCAATTTTTATCTCGGTATTTCTCAGTGCCTTTTTTGCAATCGGGACCATGGTGGGATAAACACATATGGCAGCGACTGTCGGTAAACCGGAAAATTTGTCATGTAAATGGGCAGCTTTATAACATAGTTGTTTAACCTTTCCGGGGGAATCTTTTCCTTCCAATGTCGTTAAATCAACCATACTCAAAATCGTTTTTAAAGCATTAATTTTAGATTCTTTTTTAATACTCCTTGAAAAAAGTCTGGCAACTCTTTCCTGCGCACCTACCTCGTCAATTCGATGTGAAAATGTTTCCATTATTATTTTTTTATTTCTGTAATATAAAATTGTCGACTGTTGATTGGTCTAATTGTTCTGATAATTATACTCAAGTTAATATTCCTTTGACTTTATCAACAAGCAATTGCGCATCTTCTCTGGTTCGTCCTTCTGCATAAATACGCATGATGGGTTCAGTATTTGATGTACGAAGATGAATCCAGCGATCCTTCCACGAAAATTTTACACCATCAATAGAATTGATTTCGGCATCAGTAAAAAATGATTTCGCTTTTTCGAAAGCGAACTCTTTATCAATTCCTTCAATTCCTATTTTATCCTTTACAATACTGTACCGGGGTAGCGAATCAAAAATAGTGCAAACGGGTTCATCCGTCAACGCCATACGATGAAGAACCATTGACGATGCAACCAACGAATCTCTTCCCAAATGTGCTTCTTTCAAAATAACTCCGCCATTTCCCTCGCCACCAAGGTTGGCGCCTAATTCGATCATTTTTTTCACCACATTGATTTCACCTACCGCTGACCTCGTAACTGTTGAATGATATTCTTCAGCCAATTTGTCCAAAGCCATTGTTGTAGATAAGTTTGTGACCAACGTTTCTCGTGTACCGGTTGTTCGTAAATATCCATCTGCTGCCATGACCAGCGTATATTCATCACCTGCAGGTTGACCATCATCCAAAACTACCGCCAAACGGTCTCCGTCGGGATCAGAAGCAAAACCAACATCTGCTTTATTTTCTAATACTGCGTTACATAAATCATCCAGATTTTCCGGCAGCGGTTCTGGCTTCCTTTTGAATTGACCATCACTATCACAATATAATTTAATAACGTCACAGTCCAGCGCTTCCAACATACCAGGCAGCGCCTCAGAAGCAGCGCCATTCACTGCATCTACCACAACTTTAAATTTTCTCTGACGAATCTTGTTTTGATCGATACAGGATAGACCGGCGACTCGAATGATGTGCTTTTGAATTGCATTCACATCCGGATAATGAAGTCCTTTGTCCCCTGTAGATTGAAGTGATCCATGATCGACATTATGAAATAATTTTTTACATTCTTCCGGGAATAGAAACATTCCGTCAGAACGGACAAATTTCAACCCGTTCCATTCGATCGGATTATGGCTGGCGGTAATAATCACACCACCTGCAGCGTCTGTATTTTCCACCATAAATTGAACAGTAGGTGTGGGCACAATATTTAAATTAATAACGTCTCTTCCCGCTGAATTGAGGGCGTTGGCAAATACTTCTAAATACAATTCGCCACTGGGACGGGTGTCTCTCCCCAAAATAAATACACCCTTTGGCTGCATGGAGTGAAAAGCCTGGGCGTATTTTTTAATTGCTTCAATATTGAATTCAGGAGCTGTCCCCCGAACTCCGGATATGCTGCGTATGATCATAGGTTGAAATTACTGTTTAAGAAGATAATTGGGTTTAACAAATGTTATGGATATTTTATGATCCTTAGCATTTTTTAATACTAATGTTGATTATGTCGTTTTTCGACAATTTTATATACTGTATCCTTGCTTCTCTTGCCGATTGCAATCACTAGAACGCATAATTCAATATTTATTACTTCATAAACAAGACGATAACCACGTGCTCTTAGTTTTATTTTATAATGGTTTTTATACCCTCTGATTTGGCTGCCTTTTACCTGAGGATTTTTGAGTCGATCTTTTAATTTCTTTTTAAATTGAGTCTGAATGGTATTATCAAGTTTTTTCCATTCCTTGAGAGCTGTTGGAAGAAATTTCAGTTTATAATTCATCAATATCAACTTCTACAGCTGAAATTTTCTCATTTTGCCTTTCGTTAATAATAATACCGAGCTGAAAATCTTCGATACTTTCTAACATTTCTTCATACGTTTCCGCAGGAATAAGGTAAGCGGTTGGTTTATTATGATTGAGAATAGCAATGGGCTCTCCATCAGCTTGATCGATGAGCGCACTCGGGTTTTTTTTAAATTCTGATATGCTTGCAGAACAACTTGCCAGGACAGGTTTCATTTTTATCACCTTAATTTAGGTTTGTTTACTGGTCTTTATTTAGGTTATAATTTAGCTCATAATTAAAAATTGGTCAATACTATTTGATCGGGGCGATTACCCAGAATACTGCGTATAATCATGAGATGAAATTACTGTTTAAGAAGATAGGTGGGTTTACAAAATCTTAGCGATTTATATTAGACGAAGAATTAATTTTATAAAATCAATATTGTTTCCAAAGGAAATTCAAATATTATTATTGTAAAATAAAAAAGGCTCGAAAATTTTCGAGCCTTTTAATATTAACGAAAATAGCAGAATCAGCGTTGAGCGATACGTCTCATTCTGGCCATACGGCGTAATGCTTTTT
>CAZBEY010000046.1:0-11022 GCA_964491015.1 uncultured bacterium
GGCACTCTTTCCAGTTCATCTGTTTATCCTCGGGAAGTCATTAAAGGAGCGTTGGATAATGATGCGGCTGCGTTAATTTTTGTCCATAATCATCCCAGTGGAAATCCAAACCCCAGCCAAGATGATCTTACCATCACAAAACAGCTAAAAGAAGCGGCACAAACCATTGATATTTCAGTTCACGATCATCTCATTATTGCCGGGGATGATGTGTATTCTTTCGCAGACCATGGGTTGATTTGATTTGCCTAGAAGCCACGGAGCCACAGAGGACACAGAGAAAAAATATAAGGATATGAAAAAATGAAAGAATCAAGACTTTGTACAGAAGCAGATATAGCCTCAATAATTCATCAGCCGCAAAGGACGCAAAGTTTCACGAAGGAGATAAAAATATTGATAATATCAAATGTAAATAAAAAAATTAACCGATATTTGTTTGCTATCCCCATATTTATCAGCATTTAGTATTCCTTCGTGTTCTTCGTGACGAATAATCCAGGATAGAAAAGAATTGGTTTACCAATATTTAAACTCTCTGTGAACTCTGTGGCTAAAAACAATGAGGTAATTAAAAAATGACAATTGACACACAAGGCCGTCCTTTTGGTGGAGCGATCATGAATATTGAAAAAGGGGAAAAGATGTATAAAGTCTTCCGATTTATTCCTAAGAAGAACCCCGGGTATCATTTTGAATACCGTATTTTGACCAAATTGAAAAAGAATGGACATCTCTCATTAGCGGCGTATAATTATAAAATTGTTAATGGAGTTGTCGAAAAAGGTAATATTATGACAAGTAATGATTTGCCTAAAAGTGAGATGGAAAGTTTAATTAAAGGTGTGCAAAAAAGACTTGAGTCATCTTCGCCATCGAACTTGCATATCATAGACCTTACGAAATATAAAACACTGAAGGAACAAATTCAGAAAATGGTGGAATTAGACCAGGTGGATACTCAATATATTGATTAATAACCTTTACCATTTCTTGGAATGGGGGAATAGGCAGTAATAAATTCCTATGAACGTTATTAAATACTGAATTCAAATTGAATAATCGACCATGGAAAAAAGGTATATAGTCGGTCCGAAAGAAACCAAACCCCGATCGGATATACGGATAACATATACACCGGGGAAAACCCCGCTGTCATTTGATCTGTCAAGCAAAGTCGATACTTTATTTGGTAAATCCATTCTGGATCAGGCGGATACGGTCTGCAAAGATCTTGGTATCACTTCCGGTGATTTCTTGATCGATGATTTCGGAGCACTGCCATTTGTGATATCCTCCCGATTAGAAGCGGTGATAAAGGCGGCTCATCCGGGGATTACTGCGGAATCTCTGCCGAAAATAAAATACTGCTGCAAAGGTGGATCAGAACGAAATCGTATCCGAAGAAGCCGATTGTATATCCCGGGAAATCAGCCAAAACTGATGCTAAATGCAGGTATTCATAACCCGGATGGAATCATTTTGGATTTGGAAGACGCAGTGGCGCCAGCGGAAAAAGAGTCTACCCGGTATATCGTCAGGAATGCATTACGAACATTGGACTTTTTTGGAGCTGAACGCATGGTTCGAATCAATCAGGGTGAAATGGGATTAAGAGATTTGGAATTTGTGGTTCCCCACAACGTTCACCTTGTATTGGTGCCCAAAGTAGAAAGCGGTGAACAGCTCATGGCTGCAGATGAAAAAATATCAGAAATTTGTAAAAATTGCGGACGAACAGATCCTGTGTTTCTTATGCCCATTATTGAAAGCGGACGCGGTGTTTTAAAAGCATTGGAAATCGCCGAAGCATCTCCCAATAATGTGGCGCTTGCCATTGGTTTAGAAGACTATACTGCGGACATCGGAACGAAACGCACTCAAGTAGGTAGGGAATCATTCTTTGCCCGGAGCATGGTTGTGAATGCTGCCAGAGCCGCTGGATTGCAGGCAATAGATTCCGTTTTCAGCGACGTTGGGAATGAAGATGCTTTGCGGGAATCTGTACGCGAGGCAAAAGATTTGGGATTTGATGGAAAAGGCTGTATCCATCCGCGGCAAATTCGCCCGGTTAATGAAGAGTTCGCACCGTCCATTTCTGAAATTGAAAAAGCAAAAAAAATTATACTGGCTTTTGATGAAGCTGATGTTAAAGGACTTGGGGTTGTATCACTGGGATCAAAAATGATAGATGCTCCCGTTGTGAAAAGAGCCGCCCAAATAATTGATCTGGCGGTTATATCTGGACTGTTATCAAAGGATTGGAAAATACATGAATAAGCCGAAAATGGTTCAAAATTCAGTCGGACGGTTAGTACCCAATGTTGTAAACAATATTCGTCAAGTTCCATTCAAAGGTGTTGGTAAGTTTTCACCTGATGGAAAAAAAGCTGCACCTCAAATCCACAATTGTAGCGAATATCCATTAGATGGAAATAAAGTGGTGGGTTCACTGAAAGAAGCATTAGTGAAGGCGGGCTTGAGTGATGGTATGACGGTTTCCAATCACCATCATTTTAGAAATGGTGACTTGGTGATGAACCAGGTTTTTGATATTGCTTCGGAACTGGGTGTAAAAGGTCTGCGCTGGTTTCCCTCAGCCGCATTTCCCTGCCATGAACCGGTTATTAATCACATCGAGAGTGGAACCATAGACTGGATTGAAGGGTCATTGAATGGTATACTGGGTGCTTTTGCTTCAAAAGGCGGGATGAGAGGTACAGGTATTTTACGAAGCCACGGTGGTCGTTGGCAGGCAGTCCAGGATGGAGAAGTCCATATTGATATTGCGGTGATTGCCGCACCTACGGCAGATCAATTTGGTAATGCCACGGGAGATCGCGGACCGTCCGCCTGCGGACTTTTAGGCTTCGGGTTAGTCGATTCCTTGTATGCCGATAAGGTGATTGTTGTAACAGATAATCTGGTTCCTTTTCCTTGTGTCCCATGGCAAATCCAAGGTCAAAACGTGGATTATGTTGTTGTTTTGGATAAGGTAGGTGAACCGGAGAAAATAATATCCGGAACTACAAAACTTACCCGTTCACCGGACAGGCTATATATAGCTGAAATGACAGCAAAATTTGTCCAAGCTGCCGGTATGATGCGGCAGGGGTTTAGTTTCCAGGCAGGTGCCGGAGGGACAGCCTTGGCATTCGCCATTTTTTTAAGGGAAATGATGAAAGATGCCCACATCAAGGCACGATTTATTCGGGGCGGATCCACCAAATATTTAGTTGAAATGCTGGAAAAAGGTCATACAGATTTTATTTTGGACGGCCAAACTTTTGATTTGGAAGGGGTGAGGTCCATGCGGGAAAATTACGGTCATGTGAATACATCGCCATTTACCAGTTATAATTGGCATGGAAAAGGTAATTTTGCCAGCATGTTGGATGTGGTCGTGTTGGGAGCAACAGAAGTGGACGTGAATTTTAATGCAAATGTTGTAACGCATTCAGATGGGCGGATGCTCCACGGGATTGGCGGGTGGCAGAACTGTTTATTTAGTAAATGTACGATTCTTCCCATTCCGGCATTTCGGGACAGGATACCCATTATCGTAGATCAAGTAACGACGGTAGTTGGGCCCGGTGAATTAATCGATGTCATTGTCACTGAAAGAGGAATAGCAATTAATCCCTTACGGAAGGATTTAATTGAAGCAACAAAAAACAGCGGCCTGCCTATTCGAAAAATTGAGGATATAAAAGCAGAAGTGGATGATCTTATGGGTGGGGCGCCGGCCAAACCTGAACTTTCGGATGAAGTGGTCAGCATTGTAAAATGGGTTGATGGGACTGTCATAGATAGTATTTATAAAATTAAGGAATGATAATGAGCAACAGAGAAAAAATATTGGAAATCTGGCCTGAAATAGATTGGATCGAGAGTGATGAAATAAAAAATAAGGTGACAGATGCTTGGGCCTGGGCAATTGAAAACAGCGTATTATCGGCCGATGATTTGATGGATATCCCCTTTTCATTACTTATAAAGGATTGTTCTGTCTCATTCATGAATCATAAACGTACCTGTGTGCAACTTGCTGTGGATATCGCCAAACGAATGAAGGAGAATTTTGGCGATGAAATTCAAATTGATATGGATATTCTTATTGCCGGCGCCATATTGATTGATGTGGGAAAACTTTTGGAATATGAGATTGTAGATGGAAAGCTCACTACCAGTGATTTCGGTAGCAAAGTGCGCCACCCTTTCAGCGGTGTTGGGATTGCTGCCAGATTTGATTTACCGGCTGACGTGCAGCATATTATCGGCACCCATTCAAAAGAGGGTGATTTGGGTAATCGTACAGTGGAATCAATTATTATACACCATGCTGATTTCGTGTCTTTTGAGCCATTCAAGAAATAAAAAATGCCGCAAAATTTAATTGAAAAAATAGCTCAAAATTTTGCTGTCGGTTTACCGGAAGGTACTGTTGTTCATTCAGGTGATTACATTTCTATCCAACCGGAGCATATCCTTACTCATGACAATACAGCGCCAGTGGCTGAGAAATTTAAGGCCATAGGAGCTGCCCAAATGGAGAATCCTCGGCAGCCCATGTTTGCCTTAGATCACAATGTGCAGGATAGGTCAGAAGCCAACTTAAAAAAATATTCAGATATTGAAGCGTTTGCAAAAAAAATGGGTGTGGATTTTTATCCTGCCGGCAGAGGGATCGGTCATCAAATTATGTGTGAAGAAGGCTATGCTTTCCCCGGGACCATGGTAGTTGCTTCGGACAGTCATGCCAATATGTATGGTGGCTTGGGGTGTCTCGGAACCCCGGTGGTTCGTACAGATGCGGCGGCTATTTGGGCGACCGGGCGTACTTGGTGGCAGATTCCTTCCATTGCAAGAATTCATTTAGCTGGTTCCCTATCCCAAGGTGTAACGGGTAAAGATGTCATCATTACACTGGCAGGGATTTTTAACCAGGATGAAGTTTTGAACCACGCTTTAGAATTTTCCGGGGACGGAATCAAATCTTTATCCATTGATGACCGGTTAACCATTGCTAATATGACCACGGAATGGGGAGCCCTTGTGGGTTTGTTTCCCATTGATTCTGTCACAATTCAGTGGCTGCGTAACCGAGCTGATTTCATTGTAGAAAGAGGGTTGGAAGGTGTCCCCTCTGATAAAGACGGTGTGAAGGGGCAACACCCAAGAATGAATCATGACAGGATTCGACAAATAGTAGATGATCATTTGACTGCAGATCCGGATGCATTTTATTCGAAAGAAATCACCATGGACCTTTCAACGATTGCGCCCCATGTTGCAGGTCCAGACAATGTAAAAACGGCCGCTCCGATCAAAGAAATATCTGATCATAACATCAAAATAAATAAAGCATATTTAGTAAGCTGTACAAACAGCCGCGAAGATGATTTAGCCCAGGCAGCAGATGCTGTTCGCGGAAAGAAAGTAGCCGAAAATGTTGAATTTTATTTTGCGGCAGCTTCCAGCGAAGTCCAGAGTGCTAGTGAAGAAAATGGTGACTGGCAGACATTGCTGGAGGCAGGTGCTCGTCCTTTGCCTCCCGGGTGCGGAATGTGTATCGGATTGGGGGTTGGATTACTCGGAGAAAATGAAATTGGAATTTCTGCAACAAATCGCAATTTTAAAGGACGAATGGGTGATCCAACTGCGAAGGCTTATTTGGCATCTCCTGCTGTAGTAGCAGCATCGGCAATCGCCGGAAAAATTGCTGGCCCAGAACCATTCTCAAATATTAAACCGGTAGGCAACATCGTGATAAAAAGTCAACCTACTGCGAAGAAAACTACGGTTTCATTATTGGATGGATTTCCGGAAAAATTATCCGGGGAATTGATATTTTGCCATCAAGACAATTTGAATACAGATGGAATATATCCAGGAAAATATACCTATGTTGATGGATTAAAGTCCGAACAAATGGCAGCAGTTGTGATGGAAAATTATGATCCTGACTTTGGAAAAATTGTTGAAAAGAATGATATTTTAATTGGAGGATTTAATTTTGGCTCCGGAAGTTCAAGGGAACAAGCAGCCACTGCATTGAAATACAGAGGTATTCAAATGGTACTCGCTGGTTCATTCAGTCAAACCTATAAACGGAATGCTTTGAATAATGGTTTTCTAGTCATTGAAGCTCCTGAGCTATCGAATGAATTGAAGGGGAAATATGGTACAGGTAAATTGACAATAAGAACTAATATGATAGCGACAATTGATTTTATATCCTCCATACTGACTGTCAGTGAAAAAGAATATTCCATTTCCCCCGTGGGAGTTGCAGCGCAGGAGTTAATTTTGACCGGTGGTTTGGAAAATTGGGTAAAGAGCAGAATTTGATTCACAACGAATAAAATAATTAAGATTTCAAAAAAACAACTAGCTTATTAAGGATGAACCATACAGCAGAAATGAAAATATTACATAACCTATTTAATTCAACAGCCGCAGATAAACGCGGAAAAATGCTGATATTATAGGAGTTGAAAAAATATTGAATAAAAAAAGGTATTTCATAAAAACACTTAGTGTCTATTTAATAAAATTCGTGACATTCGTGTCTAATGAATAATACAGAATAAATAATTTTCCAAATTAAGATAATTGATTAAACAAAATGACCCTTTTAGTTGCTTTAGATTGTTTCGTTATTTTCGTTTAATTCGTTGTTAATAGAGGAAGGATAATGGATAAAAGAACAATTGTCAAAATGCCCGGTGATGGTATAGGAAAAGTCGTGTTGGAAGAAACCATCCGTGTACTGGATGCAGCCGGATTCGAAGCGAATTATGTTGAAGGAGATATTGGCTGGGAATTCTGGTGTAATGAGGGAAATCCGCTGCCCCAAAGAACTCTTGATTTACTTTCCGAACATAAAATCGGTCTATTTGGAGCAATCACATCGAAACCGAAAGATGAGGCGTTTGAAGAATTAAAACCGGACTTGAAAGAGAAGGGATTGGTATACTCCAGTCCAATTGTTGGCTTGCGTCAGCATTTTGGCTTGGATATCTGTCTACGTCCCTGCCGGACCTATAAAGGGAATCCGTTGAATTTCATAAGAAGAGGTAGGGGCGATAAGATTGAAGAACCGGAAGTGGATGTGGCTATTTTTCGTCAAAATACGGAAGGATTATATGGTGGTGTGGAATGGAGCGATCCGCCAGAACAGGTGTATGATGCACTAATGACACATTCCAAATTCCAGAAAAACTTTGGGGAATCACCGAAAGAGGAAATTTCCGTTTCAACGAGAATCTTTACCAAAAATGCAACAGAGAGAATTTTACGGGCTGCCTTTGAACATGCTAAAAAGTATAAATATAAATCCGTTACAGTCTGTGAAAAACCAAACGTAATCCGTGAAACTTCCGGAATGATGTACAAAATGGCTCAGCAGATTCAAAAAGCAGATTTTCCGGAAATAGAACTGTGGAACACAAACATTGATGCCCAGATGATGTGGCTAACCAAAAATCCTGAAAATTACGGTGTAATCGTTGCGGGGAACATGTTTGGTGATATTGTATCCGACGGATTTGCCGGTCTCATCGGTGGACTCGGCTTCGCATGCAGCGCCCAGTATAATCCTGAAACCGGCATTGGTGTGTTTGAACCGACCCATGGCAGTGCACCAAAATACGCTGATTATCCTGTTTCAATTGTTAATCCCATTGCAATGATTGAATCCGCCAGTATGATGCTGGATTTTATTGATGAACAAGTAATTTCATCAAAAATCAGGAAAGCGGTGGCAGCAGTTGTGGAAGAGGGAAAAGTCAGAACTTATGATATGGCAAAGATGTCCGGCCGGCCCGATGTGGTTGAAAATGGTGCCGCAACAACAACCCAAATGGCAGATGCTGTCGTTAGTAAATTGTAGGAGAAAAAATTGGATAAACCTATCTCAAGACAGATTGCTGAATTCGCAATCAACCTGAAATACGACGATTTACCCGATGAAGTTATTCACGAAGTAAAACGATACCTCTATGATTCTATTGGTTGCGCTTATGGTAGTATAAAAACGAAAGATGTGAACACAATTCTAGAAATTTATCGGGAAATGGGTGGAGCAGCGGAATCTACAGTCATAGGATTTGGAGATAAAATGCCCGCAGTGAATGCAGCTCTCATTAATTCGCTCATGATTCGCGCATTGGATTTCAATGATATTTATTGGAAGGAAGATCCCAGTCATCCCAGTGATATTATACCGGCTGCTTTAAGTACTGCAGAGAAGATGAATTCGTCCATGAAAGATGTCATGGTAGCTATCGTCCTGGCGTACGAATTTGAACAGCGATTATGTTTATTTGCAAAACCTGGTGTCCGTGAACGTAAATGGCACCACGCCACGTTGACCCAATTCGTCTCTCCAATAGTGGCTGGAAAAATCCTCGGTTTATCCGTAGACCAAATGGTCAATGCCATAGGGATCAGCGCTTGCCACAACCATACCATTGGTTGTCCGACTGCCGGTGAGTTGACAATGATGAAAAACACGGTCGATCCCATGGCGGTTCAAAGCGGTGTATTTGCAGCGCTTATGGCTCAAAAAGGGTACTCAGGGACGGAAAAAGTGTTTGAAGGCAAGGAAGGATTTATGGATGCTTTCATCGGTTGGGATGCGAAAAAAGAGTCATTAAACCCAACGGATATGGAAGGCAGGGACGGGATCTCATCTTGGGGATGGGATGTTGAGGCCCTCGTAGGAAATTTGGGAAAGGATTACAAAATTCTTGAATGTGGTATGAAGGCTTTTCCCACCGAAGCACTGACTCATACGCATATTTCTTGCGCACTTAAAGGGATGATCAATAATGATCTTGACTACGCCGATATTAAAGAAATCAAGGTAACTGCTTTTGCTCAAGCATATGATATATTGTTTGATCCGGCAAAATATCGTCCCGAATCCAGGGAAACAGCTGACCATTCTCTTCCTTATTGTTTAGCTGTGGCGATCGTGGATAAAAAAATTACGACTGAATCATTCTCCTATGAGAAATTGAACGATCCCAAAGTATTTGAAGTAATCGATAAAATTAAAGGTGAACCTTCACTGGAATTTGAAAAAATGTTTCCCGCAAAACAGCCATCAAAGGTCGTTATCACCACGAAAGATGGTATGGAGTATTCAGAATACCTTGAATATCCTAAAGGCGATCCCCGGGAGCCAATGACCATGGAAGACTTGGAGAATAAATTTAACTCTCTTTCGGGGAGTTCATTCAGTCAAGATGAATTGAATTCATTAAAGGAACTTATTTTTCACTGCGACAATGTTTCCGCCCGGAGTTTTATGTCGCAGCTTGTAGTTAGTTAAAAAAGGATTAGCTATAATGTGTTGGAAGAATCTATCCTAAAGTGAGTTCTCTTAGTGGATACTAATAGAAATTTATTTATACAGTTTCCTCCGATGCCTGATGCGTAACACCCACACTTCTTCGTCCATAATTGAAAAAATAACACGATAGGCACCGATCCTTAATTTTCTTAATCCTGCAAACCTTCCACGTAATAGGGAGCATTTCTGCGGATTTTCTGAAAGAACTTCTTCTGTTTTATCAAGAATTCTTTTTTTATCCTTTAGTTCTACATTTTTTAAATCCTTGATTACAGATTTTTTAAACCGGATCGTATAAGCCAATTTCTTCTCTTAATTCTTCACCGGATATCAATCCATCATTATTATCTTTTAAACGATCTAGAGCAATTTGTAAATCCGCAAATTCTTCCAGATACTTTTCAACTGCCTTTAATATGTGGAAAGATTTGGATCGTTCAGTTTCTAAAGAAACTTCTTCAAGTTCGTCTGAAACAAAATCCGGTAGCCGGACAGAAATTGTTTTACTCATATTTGTACCTGCATTTATTGTAACGCAATGTAATACAAATATTGCAAAAATTACAAACAGGTTATTTAATTTAAAACTATTGAATAAATACCATGAGAACTCTATAATTCAAATAAAATAACAGTGTAATTTCTATTCCTGTTTAAACTAGGAATGATAATGAAAAAATTAGGGCCAGATTTTTATAATATTACCGATCTACTCACTGAAGAAGAATTGCTGATCCAGCAAACGGCTTATGATTTTGTTCAATCCGAATTTATGCCGTTGATAAACAAACATTACGAAAAAGGCACTTTTCCCATGGAATTGGTTCCCAAATTGGGCAAGTTGGGATTTTTTGGTTCGTCTCTGCCGGAAGAATCCGGTGGTGCGGGTGTGAGCAATGTGGCTTATGGTTTGATTCTCCATGAATTGGAGCGGGGTGATTCCGGACTTCGATCTTTTGCCAGTGTCCAGGGTGCTTTGGTGATGTATCCCATTTATGTCTATGGTTCCGTGGAACAAAAAGCCAAATGGTTACCCGAGTTAGGGAATGGAACAAAAATCGGATGTTTTGGACTAACAGAACCTAACTTCGGTTCTAATCCCGGATCAATGGCTACCCGTTGTAAAAAAGACGGAGATGGTTGGATTATTAACGGGAATAAAATGTGGATCACCAATGGCTCTCTTGCTGATGTAGCGGTTGTCTGGGCCCGGGATGAAAACGGAATAGTGAGGGGTTTTTTATTAGAAAAGGAAATGAAAGGATTTACGTCAAGCAATATCCATGGGAAATTGAGCTTGCGTGCCTCAGTTACATCGGAATTATCCATGGTAGATGTTCGAGTTCCCGATTCTGCAAGACTACCCAATATCAAAGGATTAAAGGGACCATTGAGCTGTCTTACCCAGGCTCGTTATGGCATCGCCTGGGGAATGGTCGGTGCGGCAACGGATTGTTACAATACAGCGTTAGAATATGCTAAAGATCGGAAACAGTTTTCGAAACCTATCGGCGGGTATCAATTGATTCAGGCGAACCTGGCGGAGATGCTTACCCGAATTACAGAAGCGCAGCTTTTGGTTTATCGATTAGGAAGACTCAAAGATGAAGGGAAAATGACTTTTCAACAGGTATCCATGGCCAAGCGTAATAACTGTACCA
>CAZBEY010000046.1:11122-16281 GCA_964491015.1 uncultured bacterium
GAAGGGAAAATGACTTTTCAACAGGTATCCATGGCCAAGCGTAATAACTGTACCATGGCTCGGGATATCGCCAGAATGGCCCGGGAAATGCTGGGAGCAAATGGCATTACAGGAGACTATTCACCCATACGCCACATGGCCAATATTGAATCGGTGTATACTTATGAAGGAACCCATGAAATGCATACCCTTATTCTTGGCGAGGCTGTAACCGGTATGGCGGCATTTGATTAACAGTATTTTAATTACTCATCAGTCTTGATAATTGAAAATTCGAGTTCATTCATGTTGGTTCCGATTATTATTTAGCCGGATCAGTTCACTCGTTGGGTGGAAATTTTTCCAGGAAAACCAATATTCATCTGAAATCATGACGGGTTGGAGGTTATTTTTAACGGGTCCTCCAATATAGTGTCCTCTTAAATCCCAGGTCGTTCCTGTATTTTCGTCGATAATACATTGATTTTTATTAAGGGAAAATTCAAAATGATGATGACCGATTGTATGTTTAAATCCATTCACTGTATCATTTGTGTGGATTAATGAAAATCCCAATTCTGTATTTTTAATAATACTTAATTTTGTTATCTCCTTTTTAAGGTAGACAACCTGATGTTGAATTGTTGGATCTATGATTCCAATAACGCGAGTTTTAGAAGGAAAGGTTGTATCTTTTGATGAAAGTCCGGGAGTTAATTCTGAAGACATAACCTTTTTCCATACTCCGGGCAGGGGAAGTTTGAATGGTCTGAAGTCGTTTTGTGTTACCATCGCTACCAATGGGAGTGGCTTGAGATTTTTTACATCTTTCCAGGATAAAATTTGGAATGGAATCATATTCAACATATGGGGATGAAGTTTTCCGATGATGGACTGAAATGTTTCCTGCTGAAAAAAAGTTTTTGTCTTTCGGTCTGCCACAATCATATTGGCATTTTTAAATGACCCAACAAATAGCGGTCCGATGTCTGTTACGTCAAAGGGAATAATACTCCGACACATGGCGCAATAAGTCAAAGCAATGATTTTTTCTCCAAAACGATCATTAACAATATGATGATGAATGACGTAATTCAACGAGTACGCTTTGACGATTCCATCAACCTCAATCACGGCTAACTGATGATCATTTTCCAATGGAAGAGAATCAATGGATTGTGTCATTTCAGGGAAATCGTCTGCCTTGAACCAATTTTCCTGATGGAGTTTATAGGTCAAAAGGAGAGTTAAAGTTACAATGAAAAGAGAAATCACCATCCCGGTTGGAATATGGGAAAGGCTTGCAGTTGAACAATCAATAAGGACTTTGACATAAAGGCCAGCGCAAATGGTCCAGGCTAAAGGTTTTCTAATGTGGTAATGGTAATAAAGCCATTTAGCTGGAATATTTTCCACCAAAGTAAACAAAGCAAAAAAACCATTGATAAGTGATAAAATGGTCAGAAAGTCAATAATGGGCATCACTCTAATGTTGCTGATTTTTCATTGATTAAATCTAATATTAGTAAATGAGACGATATTAATCACGAAAACGAATTTCTTCCAGCGGGATGGTATATTCAATTCGCGGATTTCCTCTAATGTCCCAAATCTCTACCTTAATATTTGGTCTTTTATCATTGAAATCAATAGTAAATAAACCAAAATGATTATCCATAACGGGACCTTCTATTCGATTTTTATTGGGTGTGGCAAAATCCCAGGTTGAGGATAATCCACTGGCAGTCACATCATAAATCGGATATAAACCGGGAGAGTCCAATTTGGATATTTCTGCATAATGGACATCCCCGCTGATAAAAACAACTCCATTTGTCTTATTCTTCTTAATGAGGTTTAGAAATCGTTTTTGTTCATGGGGGAAATTTGCCCAAGCTTCGTAGCTGTTATACTCAATCCCAAATTGTGTACTGGATCCTATAATTCTCAAGTCTGCCTTTTTCTGTAATTCCCGGTCCAGCCAAGCCCATTGTTTTTCACCTAACATTGTTGAATCCGCATCTTGATGAGGAGAATAATCCAATGAATAGAAATATCGAGAATTATGATCAAATTCACCGTTGTAATCGATCAAATTATCTCTAAACGTTCTTGTGTCTAATAAAATAATTTGAATGATTTTATTAAGGATTTTATACTCGTATGAATCATAAATTCCTTCGTGATTACGTCTTTCTGAATTCGGAGGTTCATTAAAAAATTCCAGAAATATTTCTTTTGATTCTTCCTTAAAAGGATAGTGCCTTCCGCCATCGTTATCTCCGTAATCATGGTCGTCCCACGTCGCCAGTATTTCAGTACTGTTTACTAAATTTTGAAAAGATTTTTTCGATGCCAGTCGCCTGTATTTTGCTCTCAAGGTATCCATATTGTATGTATCGCCATAAATATTATCTCCCAGAAAAATGAATAAATCAGGATGATGTTTAACAATTTCATTAAAAATGGGTAAAGGTTCATCTTGGTATCCACATGAACCAAAAGCAATCTTCATGACCGATTGTTTTTCAGTACAATTTTGAACAAAAAACAGGATAGAAATAAGTATTAATAGACGTAATATTTTTGTCATATTTATTTTTTAATGTTTATTTAAGGGGAGAGATTAATTCTTTTTTTCCCAATAATATTTCATCAGTTCACTGGACCATTCAGGCTGAATTATTTCGCCATTTGGTAAATATTCCCGATAAACCGGTTTAATATCTAAAATAGGTGTGCCGTCAATGGCATCCAGGTTGGATACCATTAATTTCCTACCTTCTTTTTTAATTAAGTTGACGACTGTTAAGCCGATATGGTTGGGTCTGTCTTTTTTACGCTGAGCAAAGATACCTACTTTTGGCCAGTCAGGATTTTCCCTTGGGTGCTCACTCCCGGTAACAATTCGATTGGATTTATTCAGATAGTAAATAATTTCCAGATGGGAAAAAGATTCAATTCTGTCAAGTGATTCAATTGGTAGGGAATCGATCAAAATGATTTCAGAAACAACCCCCGACCAAAAATCATCCGTCATTTTTCTTCGATGATTTTTTACAAAAGCAATTGGTTGAAGTTGGATATTTTTATTCAATATTTTTTTCCTGCAGAGGTCGAGATTTTTTTGCATAAATGACTTCAGACGGAAAAGTAAATTGACTGATCTGTTCCGTTTTATCTACTATAAAGTTTACATTATTCAGATTGACGGCAATGGAAACAGGACGGCAACCCGTCAGTAAGCTTGGGAGGGTTCTTGCTATCAGGTGCCAGATTTTATTATGCCATTTTTGTCCAAATGCCATTGTAGATATTACGATTCTTCCGGAAGGCTTTAGGACACGATTGAATTCAGACAAAATGTGATTAAAATCTGATTCCGGTAACAAATCGATCATAAAGTTGTTAATAACAAGATCGAAGGATTGATCATCGAATGGAAGTTGGTAAGCATTCCCAATGACCAATTCAAAATTGGTATAATGCAATTTCTCTACGAGCTTTATTGCCCGGTTGAGCATATTTGGAGAAATATCAGTTCCTTTATTTACGCCATTAGGATTCTGTCTAAGAATTTCCTTAAATACAAGACCTGTCCCCACAGCCACTTCCAGAATATCTTCTCCGTCTTTTATTTTGGCCATTTCAATAACTCTTTCAGCCGCTTTGGATTCAGTTAGCCAACTCCAACAGTCATAAAACCAAGCCACTTTTGAATAGCTTTCTTTTACGCCGTCTTCAGAAAAGTCTCTTTTGAGTGTATTCAACATGAATAGGTTTGCAATGAAAACATCTCCCAGATTAACAATTATCTACGGGGTTATGCAGGGCGGATCAGGTCATCCGCCAACAATGAATTTGTGTTATTCTTTGGCCGCTTCTTCGTGAGCAGGGCAGGTACTTAATCCGAATGGTAAATAAAGGGGGCATCGACTCGTAGAGGCTGTTATTACAAATATTCCTGCAAGAACAAGCAACACAATTCCTAATGTGCCGGTCAATACATCCGTTAAGTAAAGATAACCTATAATTACAGCAGCGATGATTCTGATAATTCGATCAATATTTCCCATATTTATTTTCATGTTTATTTCCTTTTTTTGTACTGTTTATTCAATTTAATAAATATTGTACCAGTGTTACGATACCGGGTATGGTTGCAATACAAATGGCGCAAACAAGTAAGAGTCTGACTATTTTATTCATTTAATCGTTCACAAGTGTTTTCAAATGTTCACATCAAATGCTATACCTGTCAAGAATCTTTCCAAATCCACCATTTTAATTTTTCTTGTTCTCTAAGTTTTCCTTCCGTTTCTGCATAATATACCGCACACCTAAAAACATAAAGTAAACATCGGTCTTGAATCATTCCTGCAAAACTATTTGACTGATCATACAATTTTTCAGGGTCTTTCCCTTTCAAATCATTTACCGACATTATATCGATATTAATCAGGTCTTTTGCTATTGATTTACCAATCCCCGGGATTTGCATCAAATTTTTCATTGCTGAAATTGTGTTCATTATTCGGTCTTATTTTTACATAAAATTTATCGCAAAAGTATATAGAGGAGGGAACGAATAAATCAAACATTATTACAATAAAATTACAATAATATTTTCAGAGGGAACTAGTTTGAGAAATGTTCATCTTTGGAGATAGTGTCACCGGTCCAGAATTATTTACCATAAATCTGTCGAAGGTTTTGAGGATCGCAAGGTTGGAGGCTAAATTACATACCTGAAACAAGGAAGGAATAATCATGTACGAACCTACTATTAATTACGTTGCTGTCCTGGTATCGGCGGTGGTTTTTTTCATCATCGGCGGATTATGGTATTCACCAATTATGTTTGCCAACCCATGGATTAAAGCAATCGGATTTTCAGACGAACAAATTAAAAAAATGAAAGAAAAAGGTCCGGGACCAAAACCATTTATTATTTCATTCATAGGTGGATTGGTCATGGCTTTTGTGACAGCCCACATGGTGGATTATATGAAAATCGTATTTGGAAATTCGAATATGAGCAATCTTACCATCGGATTGACGACCGGTTTTTGGTTATGGCTTGGATACATCGCAACCTTTTCACTGAATTCAATCGCGTATGAAAACAAATCATTGAAATTGTATTTTATTAATAACGGTTATCAATTGGTTGGATTATT
>CAZBEY010000047.1:0-4410 GCA_964491015.1 uncultured bacterium
CCTGAACCATGTCAAAAATTATAGCGCTCACCAATCAAAAAGGCGGTGTTGGTAAAACCACATCGGCGGTGAACATAGCCGTCAGCCTGGCTGTATCCGAAGTAAAAACATTGCTCATTGACTTAGATCCACAAGCCAATTCCACTACAGGTGTATCTAATTTAATAAATGATGAAAATAAAAAAACGATCTACGATGTACTGATTCGAGATACAGAAATGAAAGATGCAGTTATAAAAACGCAATTCGAAAATTTAGATCTTATTGCTTCAAATAGCGATTTAGTCGGCGCTGAAGTAGAATTGGTTAGCCTGATTGCCAGAGAATATCAATTAAAGACTGCCCTGAATTCCATTCAAAGAAAATATAAATTTATACTCATTGATTGTCCACCATCACTCGGATTATTAACGGTGAATGCACTCACAGCGGCAAAATCTATTATTATTCCCATTCAAAGTGAATATTATGCTCTTGAAGGTCTTGGACAGTTATTGAATACCATAAGACTGGTTCAGCGAAATTTGAATGAAAAACTACAAATAGAAGGTGTATTATTAACCATGTTTGACAGCCGCTTGAATTTATCTAAACAAGTTGCGGAAGAAATTCAGAGTTATTTCGGAGACAAATTGTTCAAGACAATCATTCATCGTAATGTTCGATTAGGTGAGGCTCCCAGTTTTGGCAAACCGGCGCTGTTGTACGATGCAAATTCAGTGGGAGCCAGAGATTACATGGATTTAGTAGAGGAGATTTTAGAAAGTGGCAACTAAACGACTCGGGAAAGGATTGGAAGCTCTCATCAGACCTTTCGAGGAAACACAAACTGAAAAACCGTCAGGTATTACGGAAGTCCTCATTTCCAAAATAAAAGCCAATCCGAATCAGCCCAGGAAAGATGGATTTGACAAAGTGAGTTTAGCTGAGCTTGCTGCCTCCATAAAGGAAAAGGGAATTATTACTCCCATCACCGTTCAGGAAATAGAAAATGGATATATGCTGGTAGCGGGTGAACGGCGATGGCGAGCCTCTAAAATAGCAGGGTTGAAAAAAATACCGACTTACATTCTAAAAGTTGCTGATGAAGCGGAATTAATGGAATTAGGATTGATTGAAAATATCCAACGGGAAAACTTAAATGCCATTGAAGAAGCAGAAGCCTATGCTGTCTTGCAGAATGAATTCAAACTAAATCAATCGACCATTGCTAAAGCTGTCGGTAAAAAAAGAGTAACAATTTCGAATTCACTCCGATTGTTAAATCTACCCGCCGAAGTGAAAAGCAGTCTGAGGAAAGGTGAAATCAGCGCAGGACATGGACGTGCGATTCTGGCGATGAAAACGCCGGCAGCGCAAGGAAAATTATGGAATAGAATTATTAATGAGAAATTGAGTGTCAGAGCAGCCGAAGATATTGTCAAAGGAAAAGCGTTAAAACATTCAAAACAAAAGAAAAAACCTATTCGTAAGTCACTCCCGGCTGTTCGAATGTTGGAAAATGAATTAATCGGTCTATTAGGAACGAAAATACGAATTTTTCACAAAGGCAAATCCGGCAGAATTGAAATAGAATATTTTTCGGATGATGATTTGGAACGAATATTGGATCTCCTTCGAACCATACAATAAATAATGAAATCAACTCGGTATACAGTTCATATAATCCCGGATAATGTTGATGTGCAAAAAAGGTTTTCCATCAGTCGTTTATGGATTTGGATTTTAAGCCTTCTTTTTTCTGTTTTTTTAATCAGTGTTGGTGGCGGTCTTTGGTATTATATACCCCGAATTGCTGAATTTCATGAAAAAGATTTCCAATATGATAAAATGCTGTCGGAGCGAACTCAAGTATTGGAACTTTACCGCGATTTGAATCGATTGGGTCAAATGGAAGAAATCATACGCGCAAATTTAGGCGTTGTGAATGAAGATGAATTCGAATTTAATCCGTCTTTTAATAAAGAATTTACCATTTCTTATGTTGAAAATATCCCATCCCAAGCACCGGTCGATGGGCTAATGACTCAACGAATGATTGATGATTCTCACGTTTGGCAGAAAAATCATTACGGTATCGATATTGCCGTGAAAGAAGGAGAGGCGGTGTTAGCTGCTGCCAGTGGGAGAATTATTTTTTCAGGATGGACCTATGATTTGGGAAATTTGATTATTATCTATCATGGTGATGGTTATTTTACGCATTATGGTCACCACCAAATAAATTTAATGCAGACCCATGGAATTGTAAAACGCGGAGATGTTATTGCCTTAGCGGGTAGTACGGGCATATCTTCTGGTCCGCATTTACACTTTGAAATTTGGAAAGATGGAAGGGTTATTGATCCTTTGGAATTTTTTCCTGAATACAAAAAAAAGGATTTGAGTGTGAACAAAAATGGCTAAAATTAATTTTCAAAACATGAATAGTATGGTGGGATTGGATGCAGTCGTTAGCGGTAATATCAAGCTTGATGAAGGTATTATCGTTTATGGAACTGTATTCGGCACCATTGAGACTAAAGGTGCGGTGAGGATTTCCAGGTCGGGAAAGGTTCGTGGTAATATTGTTTGCAGCGATATTCACATCGGCGGAATCGTTGAAGGAAATGTTGCTGTTGAAAATAGAGCAGTACTGGGTGACGCTTCGGAATTAGATGGAGATTTGACTTACAAAACGCTCATTATCGAAGAAGGCGCACAATTCCAGGGACAATGTATCATATTGGGGGCTGACCAAGCTAACCAGGATAACGCTACTAAAGAAACATATCCGCCCGGCGATTCACAACCAATTAATGAGTGATAACAGGAACGAGTTTTTTGCTCGTTCTTTTCAGTATTTCCAAAAAATTGTCAAGGATTCCGGCCCGGCCGCCGCCGCTTCGTATTCATTAATTGGAAGTGTCATTATTCTCGTACTTCTTGGGTATTTTTTAGATGAATGTTTGGAAACAAAACCCTGGTTAATGTTGACTGGTTTGGTAATAGGTTTGTTAACCGGATTTTATGGATTAGCAAAAACGATTTGGCGGAAATAGAAATGTCAGCCATAAAATTTTCAATATTCATCAGTATATTTTGTTTGGGAACTTTTGGGCTCATTGTCAACGGCATGGGGCACTATTTTATGGAAATATTTCTGGGCATGATTGCGCCCTTAATCATTGGTATTATATCCATATATTTGATATCTGATATTCAGAAAAAGTCACCTGAAAAAGTAACAAATATTTTATTAAAAACCTTTGTTGGCAAAATGATTTTCTTCGGGGCATATTTTATATATATTTTTACTTTTTACTCTTTTAATCCAACGCCTTTTATTATTAGTTTCACCGGCTATTTTTTAACGCTTCACGTTAGTGAAGCGTTGTTTTTAAAAACTATATTTACAAACAAACCATAATTTCAACTTTATAAAATGAGTGTAGCGACGGAGCAAAGCCACGGGGCAGGTGGAAGCGTATTGGAGCAGGTTGGGGATAATATTATTCATCATGTATCCAACAGTTCATTAGACCATCCATTAATCCATTTACCATCAGTATTTGGAATTGATTTTTCAATTACAAAGCATGTTTTGATGCTTTGGGTTGTATTTGCACTGGTTGCCTGTGCTGTCATAATTCCTATTCGACTCTACTTAAAACAGGAAAAGGCTATCCCCTCCGGGTGGATGAACGCCTTAGAAATGATTATTAAATTCATCCGCGATTCTATCGTTAAACCCAATGTAGGTTCAAAATATACGGATACATGGGCACCCATTATTTTTACATTTTTCTTCTTTATTCTTTTTGCTAATGGCATTGGACTTTTGCCTATTTTTGATATAATCGGTTCAATCAACCGATTTATATTTCACGTCTCGGCATCCGAGGATCACAATTTTGTCAATGCTCTTTTGCATGGCGGGTCTACTGTAACCGGTAATTTTAATGTAACAGCAGGCTTGGCGGTTATTACCTTTATATCCATCATGGTTGCCGGAACAAAAGCCCATGGCTTTTTAACCCACTGGAAAAATTTAGTACCCCACGGATTGGCATGGCCTGTCTATATTATTCTTATTCCGATTGAAATTATTGGTCTGCTCGTAAAGCCGTTTGCGTTAACCATGCGTTTGGCGGCCAACATGACCGGCGGGCATATTGCCATATTAGCCATTTTATCATTTATGGCCATTTTTGCAGATATGTTTCATAGTGTATTTGTCGGTATGGGGATTGCGTTTGTTTCTGTACCCATGGCTGTGGCGATAAATGGGTTAGAAATAATCGTTGTGTTGGTACAAGCTTATGTATTTACTTTATTGTCAGCCGTATTTATAGGGATGGCAATCAACGTTCATCATTAAATAAACAGAGATATATGCAAAACCTAGAGTGTGAAGAAAAAAGAGTTAAA
>CAZBEY010000047.1:4510-8286 GCA_964491015.1 uncultured bacterium
TTAAACTTTTTAATTTTTGCAATAGATTTTGTATAGGTCTCAAACAGTAAGGAGAATCAATCAATGGAAAATCTACATTACTTTGGAGCTGCCCTTGGTCTGGGCGCAATTGTCATCGGTGCCGGACTTGGTATTGGTAAACTTGCCGCCGCCGCGGCTGATGGTATCGCTCGTCAGCCGGAAGCATCCGATAAAATTACAGGCGCAGTGAATTTGCCCTTATTCCTGCTCGAAGGAGTGGCAATTTTGGGTGAAGTATTTGCCCTGTTAATTGTGTTAATGAAATAATAACCCCTAAGGATATTTCATGAATAACCCTTTAGTCCAACTTGATCCGGGACTTTTCGTCTGGACCATTCTGACATTTTTACTGCTTTTGTTGGTCTTGGCAAAATTTGCCTGGAAACCATTGCTGAAAATGCTGAACGACAGAGAAGAATTAATTCGGTCCTCGTTGGAAGATGCAGAAAAAGCCAAAGAAGACTTGGAACGGTTAAATTCAAAAGGTGAAGCTATTATTAATCAAGCTCGATCAGAAGCGCAGTCCATTTTATCAGACGGTAAAGCGGCTGCGACAAAACTGAAGGATGAAACACTGGATACGGCTAAAGAACAAGCAAAACAAATCATTAGTGAAGCTGAAAAACAGATAATCGTTGAGAAAGATAAAGCGATCGCTGAAATTAAAGAGGAAGTGGTTAATATTTCTCTGGCTATGGCAGAAAAGCTCATCAGGAAAAATTTATCTCCTGAAGATAATAAAATGCTCATTGATCAATCTCTCGCCCGGTTAAAGGATTATGAGGCTTAAACAGCATTCTAAAAAATTAGCATCTATTTTACTGGAAACATCGAAGGACGCCGTCGGCGAAGTCAACACGTCTTTACAGCTTGTAGATTCATTGCTGAAAAAAGACGCTCGATTTAAATCATTACTTCTATCTAAACGGATCTCGAATGAACAGAAAGTAGAGATTTTTCGATCTGCATTGGCTGATGTTTGTCATCCCATTGTCATTGAATTTTTAGGAATTATAGCCAAAAAAAAATCTGTCCAATTAATTCATCAAGTGGCTCATACATTCAACCGTATCTACAAAGAAAAAGAAGGCATCGTCTCTGTGACTGCTCATTTGGCAACGACTGTGGAGCCAGATGAAAAAGATGCGTTTCATGGTGACCTTGAAAATTTATTGTCTAAGAAAGTTGATCTGGATATTCAATTGGATGAACAGCTTCTGGGCGGTATCAAATTAAGAATTGAAAACACGTTTTTGGATGGGTCTTTACAAAACAGTTTAAATCATTTGCGTAAAGAACTTTTGTAATCCCGGAAACAAGGAAATGTAATGGAAATAAAAACGGAAAATATTACTGAATTACTCAAACAGCAGATTGAAAATTTTAGTGTATCTATTGATGTGTCTGAAGTGGGAGAAGTTATCGAAATTGGTGATGGTGTCGCCCGCGTGAGCGGACTGGAAAACGTCATGAGTTCTGAATTGGTGGAGCTGCCAAATGATGTATTTGGTATGGCACTGAATTTGGAAGACGATAATGTTGGGTTGGTTCTTTTTGGCGAAAGCAGAAAAGTCAAAGAAGGCGACTTAGCCAAAAGAACAAAGAGAGTTGTAGAAGTCCCCGTAGGTGAATGTATGCTCGGTCGTGTGGTGAATCCACTGGGGCATCCCATGGACGGCAAAGGTCCAATTGATGCTAAGGAATTTTTACCCATCGAACGAAAAGCATTGGGCGTCATGCAGCGCCAGCCGGTAACGGAACCACTCCAGACAGGCATTAAAGCCATTGATTCCATGATCCCTATTGGCCGGGGACAACGGGAATTAATTATTGGCGATCGTCAAACCGGGAAGACAGCCATTGCCATTGACACTATTATTAATCAAAAATATACTCATAAGACGGATGATCCTGTTTATTGTATTTATGTAGCCATTGGGCAAAAAGCATCCACTGTTGCTTCGTTGGTGGCAGAATTAGATGCCAATGGCGCTATGGAATACACGACTATCGTAACAGCCAATGCTTCGGATCCGGCCCCTACCCAATACATTGCCCCCTATGCCGGTTGCGCCATGGGTGAATATTTTCGGGATAACGGGAAACATGCCTTAATTATTTATGATGATTTGTCCAAACAGGCGGTAGCCTACCGGCAAATGTCGCTGGTATTGCGTAGACCTCCGGGCCGAGAAGCATTTCCTGGTGATGTATTTTATTTACACAGTCGTTTGCTGGAAAGAGCATCAAAACTTTCCGATAACCTTGGGGGTGGTTCTTTGACTGCATTGCCTATTATTGAGACACAGGAAGGAGATGTATCTGCCTATATTCCTACCAATGTGATTTCCATAACCGATGGACAAATTTATTTGGAAACCAATCTATTCAATTCAGGGGTCAGACCAGCTATTGATGTGGGTCTTTCCGTATCCCGTGTGGGAGGAAATGCCCAAATTAAAGCCATGAAAAATGTGGCCGGGACCCTGCGCCTAGACCTGGCACAATACCGTGAATTGGAAGCATTTGCGAAGTTTGGTTCTGATTTGGATAAAGCCACTCAATCCCAGTTGACTCGTGGTGAACGTATGGTAGAAATTTTAAAGCAAAATCAATATGTTCCAATGGATGTAGCAAAGCAGATTGCTATCATTTTCACCAGCACCCATGGCCACTTGGATGATATTCCGGTAGAAAAAATCAGCGAATTTGAGAAATCTTTTTTTGACTACTTAGATGCAAATAATGCTGGTGATTTAATCGCCATTTCTTCTCAAGGAAAAATCAGCAAAGATGTAGAAGCGAGATTGAATGAAGCGATCCTTGCGTTTAAAGGTGGATTCACCGTCTAAACATGGCCAATCTAAAAGACATTCGCGACAGAATAAAATCTGTTAAGAGCATTCAAAAAGTAACCAAAGCCATGAAAATGGTTGCAGCGGCTAAAATGCGCAGAGCTCAGGAACACATGGAAGAAGCAAGACCTTATGCGGATCGCTTATCCGGTGTCATTCATGACTTGCTTCCTGATGTGGATCGAGAACTGCTGGATCTGTTGGATATCCGGGACGTAACTCGGGTTGGATATGTTGTCGTATCATCTGATAGAGGGATGGCCGGGTCTTTTAACACAAATGTTTTGAAAATTGCCCAGGATCAAATAGACAAAATCGGTAAAGAAAATGTCGATATTTTTTGCATTGGAAAGAAAGCCCGGGACCACTTTAAAAGACGTGAATATACCATCATTGAAAATTATACCAGATTTTGGAATGAATTGAATTTCGGCCATGCCATCAATATGGGGGCTAAAATTATCCATCATTTTACAGATAAACGGGTAGATGAAATTCATGTGGTTTATAATGAATTTATTAATGTGGCGTCACAGGAAGTCAGGTCAGAATTACTGCTTCCGCTGGTATTTGAAGATAGCACAAATATTCCCGCCGGTCGCATATATGAACCCAGCAAGGAAGAAATTGTCCAAAGCTTAATTCCCCGCCACCTGAATATTCAAATGTGGAAATATTTACTGGAATCTTACGCCAGCGAACAAGCCGCTCGTATGGTAGCCATGGAAAACGCCACAGACAACGCTCAAGATATGATTAAAGAGTTAACATTGGAATTCAACAAAGCAAGACAAGCTGCCATTACTACGGAAATGCTTGAAATTGTCAGCGGCGCAGAAGCCTTGAAAACATAATAATTACTATTGATACAAGTCAAAGAGTCAAGGAGTCTGGAGTCAA
>CAZBEY010000047.1:8386-9842 GCA_964491015.1 uncultured bacterium
TAATCTCAAAACTTTAAAATGAATAAAAAACTATTTACAAAATAAGGGAATAATTATGCCAATCGTTGGAAAAATATCACAGATTATGGGCGCAGTTGTAGACGTTATCTTTGAAGACGGACAATTGCCAAGAATTTTAAATGCCCTTGAGGTTGACAGGGGAGATGATGGAAAACTGATTTTGGAAATTGCTCAACACTTGGGAGATGGTGTGGTTCGTACCGTTGCAATGGATTCAACCGATGGTTTAGTCCGGGGAGAAAAAGTGATCGATCAAGGTGAGCCCATTTCTATGCCGGTAGGACCGGAAACACTGGGTCGTTTATTTGATGTCATTGGAAATACCATTGACGGAATGGAGGAAGTGAAGACAGCCAAGAGAAATCCCATTCACCGCCCCGCTCCCAAACTCGAAGATTTAGCCACATCCACCGAAATGCTGGTGACCGGTATTAAGGTTGTCGATTTAATGGAACCCTACACGAAAGGTGGTAAAACAGGTCTATTTGGCGGTGCTGGCGTGGGTAAGACAGTGCTTATTCAAGAATTAATTAGAAATATTGCTACGGAACACGGCGGATATTCTGTTTTTGCCGGTGTGGGAGAGCGGACTCGGGAAGGAAATGATCTCTACCGTGAAATGAGTGAGTCTGGTGTTATTGATAAAACAACAATGGTATTTGGGCAGATGAATGAACCACCTGGAGCCAGACTCCGCGTTGCATTGAGCGGACTGGCCATGGCAGAATATTTTCGGGATGATGAAGGGAAGGATGTTCTATTATTTATTGACAATATTTTTCGTTTTACACAAGCAGGTTCAGAAGTTTCTGCTCTGCTGGGGAGGATGCCATCTGCCGTGGGATATCAGCCCACTTTATCCACTGAAATGGGTGATTTACAAGAAAGAATTACTTCTACAAAGAAAGGGTCCATTACATCAGTTCAAGCGGTGTACGTCCCAGCGGATGACTTGACTGACCCAGCTCCGGCTACGGCATTTGCCCACCTGGATGCAACATCAGTTTTGGAACGCAAAATTGCTGAATTGGGAATTTATCCTGCTGTGGATCCTTTGGCATCAACTTCCAGAATTTTGGATCCGAGAGTTATTGGTGAACGGCATTATAATGTAGCAAGAAATGTTCAGGTTGTTTTGCAGAAATATAAAGACCTCCAGGATATTATTGCCATTTTAGGGATGGATGAACTCTCCGATGATGACAAGCTCACAGTTGCACGGGCTCGGAAGATGCAGAAATTTATGAGTCAGCCTTTCTTTGTCGCCGAACAGTTTACCGGAAAAAAAGGTCGATACGTCAGTCTGGAAGATACCGTAGATGGATTCGAAGCCATATTAAACGGCGATGCAGATGACATCCATGAAAATATGTTTGCTTACGTCGGAACGATTGATGAAGTATTTGATAATGCCAAAAAGGCTGCCGCTTGATGA
>CAZBEY010000047.1:9942-14727 GCA_964491015.1 uncultured bacterium
CCCGGATTGAACGGATATTTTGGCATCATGGCAAACCATCAAGAAGCTATCATTGCTTTGGGTATTGGTGAAATCAAAGTGACTCAAAACGGGAAAGACCATTTTCTGGCAACCAGTGGTGGATTTATAGAAATTTCAAAAGAAAAGGTAGCGCTTCTCTTGGAAACATTTGAACGAGCCGAAGAAATCGACCCTGCTCGTGCGGAATCCGCCCTTGAAAGAGCCAAGGAACGGAAACTCCAGAAGAAATTTGACGTAACCCGGAATGATATTTCTCTCATGAGAGCCGTGAATCGGTTGAACGTTTCCAAACGGTAACAACCCCTAAATAAAATATGAAACTCCGTTAAATCAGCGATTTTTGTTAATAAATTATCCTACTGAATAATAATTCTTTGAAAACTTTTTATTAATCGGGACATCATCCTATGCAAAGCGGATTTAGAGACAATGCTTAAACGAACCCACACCTGCGGGGAACTTCGCAAAAGTCATATTGATGAAACTATCCATCTCAACGGTTGGGTGAATACGGTACGACTCCACGGACAAGTAATCTTTATCGATCTCCGGGACCGTTACGGCAAAACCCAGATTATTTTCAATTCGGAAGATTATAAGGGTGATTTCGAAGCGGTGAAAAAACTCTCCATGGAGGATATACTTTCTGTCCAGGGTAGCGTACAGGCGAGGAATGAGGGCGCCGTCAATCCGGATATGTCCACAGGAGAAATAGAAGTCGCTGTCGATTCAATGGAGTTGTTGAGTGAAACAGCGCCGTTACCATTTATGATCACTGATCGGGATAGCGCGCTGGAAGATTTGCGTTTAAAATATCGGTATCTTGAACTGCGGACTGATGAGCTCCAAAAGAATATTCTGTTACGACATAAAACATATCAGGCGGTCCGCAAATATTTAGCTGAACATGATTTTGTGGAAATTGAAACACCCATTTTGATGAAATCCACTCCCGAAGGAGCCAGAGACTTCCTGGTCCCCAGCCGTCTGCATCATGGGAAATTTTATGCTTTACCACAATCACCCCAGCTCTATAAACAAATATTAATGATTTCCGGGTTTGATCGATATTTTCAAATTGTAAAATGTTTCAGGGATGAGGACTTTCGAGCAGATCGGCAGCCGGAATTCACCCAGATTGATATTGAAATGTCTTTTATAGATGAAGAGGATATTTACAGCAATATGGAAGGGCTGACCCGGTATGTATTTAAAGAAGTAAAAAATATTGAACTGCCAAATCCGTTTCCGAGAATCACCTATAATGATGCCATGTCAAAATACGGTTCGGATAAACCGGATACTCGTTATGCCCTTTTTCTTCAAGATATAAAAGAAATTACTGATCGTTCTGATTTCAATGCTTTCAAATCAGCGGAATGTGTAAAAGCAATTATCATTCCTGACGGTGCAAAATATTCCCGGAAGATTATAGATGAACTGACCGATTTTGTTAAAAAGTATAAAGCCAAAGGACTGGCCTGGATGAAAGCAGATGAAGGAAAACTGACTGGAGGTATTGCCAAATTCTTCAATAATCATTTACAAGAAGATTTGATCCAAACTACAGGATTAAATAATGGCGACATTATTTTTATCATTGGTGATGAGAAGTCTGTTGTCGAACCTGCATTGGGCGCCTTGAGAGTAGAATTGGCTAGGCGTGAAGGATTAACTGACCCAAACGATTATAAGCCACTGTGGGTAACATCTTTCCCAATGTTCGAATATAACGAAGATGAAGATCGGTTTGCAGCTATGCACCATCCTTTTACGGCGCCTCAGCAAAATGATATTAAAAAACTGGAATCGGACCCCGCTTCGGTACTTTCAAGGGGTTATGATCTTACTATGAATGGTCATGAAATTGGGGGCGGTTCTATTCGTATTCACACACCGGAATTACAAAATAAAGTGTTCTTACTGTTAGGTTTAAGCGAGGAAGAAGCAAAGGAAAAATTTGGTTTTCTGGTCGAAGCGTTGACTTATGGAGCACCCCCTCATGGCGGGATTGCATTTGGGTTTGACAGGCTGGTCATGATCTTAACCGGTTCAAACAATATTCGGGATGTGATTGCATTCCCCAAAACCACTTCGGCAGTTTCTCTTATGGATAAAGCGCCTAACATCGTAAGCCAATCGCAATTAGATGAATTGGGAATTCAGATTAAACCCGAGAAAAAGTGAAATTATTCGAAAATTTAACTTTCAAAAATCACTGTACAGACAGGAATGTCTGTACTACAATTTATTTGTACAATAGACATTCTTGTCTGTTGGAAATATGATTGATTAAAATATGACCACTACACATCAAGGAAAAATCTGCGTCATCACCGGCGCCACCAGTGGCATCGGTAAAGAAACAGCCATCCAATTGGCCAGAATGGGATTTACACTTGGATTGGTCGGCAGAAACTCAGACAAGATTTCATCTGCACATGCTGAAATCCAATCTGCCTCTGGAAACGAACAAATTACATTTTTTCGAGCAGACCTTTCGCTGATGGAGGATGTTCGCCGTTTGGTAAAGGAGATTCAATCAACCTTTGATAAAGTTGATGTATTGTTGAACAATGCAGGTGCATTTATTTCCGAATTCCAGAAAACAAAAGAGGGGCTGGAAAACACTTTTGCCCTGAATCATTTATCTTATTTTTTATTCACCAATCTTTTACTGGACTTGTTAAAAGGAACCCCTCATTCCAGAATCATTAATGTTGCTTCCGACGCCCACCTGAATACCGATTTAGATTTTGATAATTTACAAGGCTTGAATGGATACAAAGGCTGGGCGGCTTATTGTCAATCGAAACTATGTAATATAATGTTTACCTATGAACTTGCCAGACGGCTCCAGGGAACAACCACAACGGCCAATTGTCTTCATCCAGGATTTGTTAACTCCAATTTTGGAGATAATAATAAAGGAATGGTTCGGATCGGGCTTAGTGCTGCCAAATCTCTAGGGGCAATTAGTATTAAAAAAGGAGCAAAGACGAGTATTTTTTTGGCATCATCTGCCGAGGCAGAAAATGTGAATGGAAAATATTATTCGAAGTGCAAACCCAAAGACAGTTCTTCCCAGTCCTATGTGGTTAAAGATCAGAAACGGCTCTGGGAAATCAGCGAACAGCTTTTGAGCTGATGTTATTTATGGAATGGATTGATTGAGTCAATCCAAACATCGACAAGGTTGATGTAATCCATAGATGAATAAAATAGTCCTCTTTTTCTCTATCTTACACTACATTCATCCATGAAGCACATTTATTGTTTGCTGTGGTTTTATTTCTGGATTCAAAACCCTGTTTTTTCACAAGTTGAAAATTGGGAAGCAAAAGCCAAAATGATGGTGGATAGTCAGATAATGGCCCGGGGTGTGACTGATAAAAAAGTTTTAAATGCCATGCGTAACACGGCGCGTCACGAGTTTGTTCCCCCGGAACAACAACCCTACGCTTATATGGATTCACCTCTGTTCATCGGTTTAGAGCAAACAATTTCCCAGCCCTATATCGTTGGACTCATGACATCACTTCTGGAATTACACGGCAAAGAAAAAGTATTGGAGATAGGCACGGGTTCCGGTTATCAAGCAGCCGTTCTATCTCCATTGTGCGATAAAGTGTTTACCATTGAGATTTTAAGGGAATTGGCAGAAAATTCGGCAAAGACACTAAAAGATTTAGGCTATGAAAATATTCGTGTAAAATGGGGTGATGGATACCAGGGGTGGCCGGAAGAAGCACCATTTGATGCCATCATTGTTACCGCTGCGCCTCCGGAAGTCCCTCATAAATTAATAGAACAATTAGCCGTGGGTGGAAAAATGGTGATTCCTGTTGGGAATAAATGGCAGGAACTATGGGTAATGACAAAATTAGAGGGTGAAATCATGGATAAGAAATCAATCCTTCCCGTACGCTTCGTACCTATGGTGCAACCCGAAAAACCAATTCCGGAACAGGATTAACGGATCAGCAATGATTGATAAATAGAATAATTTTCCTCTTCAAAACAGCAGAATATTACTCTTTCTATATTTTCATTATTTTCTAAGAATTCTCTAACAGTACCGATAGCGATTTGTGCAGCTAATTCTTTCGGGAAATGATACACACCCGTACTGATATTTGGAAAGGCAATTGTTTTAAGATCATTTCTATTCGATAAAGTCAGACTGTTTTGATAGCATTTTTCTAACAATTTTTTCTCATTATTTTTTCCACCATACCAGACTGGACCAACAGTATGAATCACAAACTTTGCAGATAGATTATACCCTCTTGTTAAACGTGCTTCACCCGTAGGACAGCCTCCGAGCATTTTGCATTCAGCCAAGAGTTCCGGTCCGGCTGCCCGGTGAATGGCACCGTCTACACCACTACCGCCGAGTAGAGTCGTATTTGCTGCGTTGACAATTACGTCTATGTTCAATTTCGTAATATCACTTTGGATAATTTCAACCTGATTTTTCATACCTTCGTCTCTATAAAATGTCACGTAATATTATGTTAAGTTTAGAAGTGATTTCAATGGATTAATGGACGTAAAAGCAATAGATATAAATAAGTTCGAAAATATTGTATTTTTTACAGGCGCCGGTATGTCTGCTGAATCAGGCGTTCCCACGTACCGTGGAGAAGGAGGTATCTGGCATAAATACAAGTGGCAGGAATATGCCTGCCAGGATGCCTGGGAGAAGCATCCGGAAAAAGTGTTTGATTTTCATGACTTGCGCAGGGAAGAAGCGTTGAAATG
>CAZBEY010000048.1:0-14630 GCA_964491015.1 uncultured bacterium
AAACTAATTACTGCTAAACATATATACAGAAGTTGATTGATTGCTTTCATCGTTATCTAATTCTTCTTTAAAAATTATCAGTTGCAGGAGACAATAATGACAAATTTATTCTATCAAAGTTTTAACAAATATACGTTCCAATCATAAAAACAGCCAAGAAACCTTTAAATCTCATTTTATCACGTTTCTTTTCTGCATAGTAAATGCTGTTTTGCAATGAGTAGATGAAATAATTTTTTGAAAACCACAAAGCATTCACTAAAAAATCGTAAAAAGCTTTTTCGTTTAACTATTTAACATTAAACTATACTTATGCAAAGTAAGATAAAATCGTATTCTGAGGATCAGCGCCGTGTGTTGAGCGCATGGGTAAAGCTCAATCGATCTGCTGAATCGATCGCTCAAACGGATTGGGTTATCATAAATGAACATGGGTTAACTATTTCCCAGTTCGGAGCAATGGAAACCCTTTACCACAAAGGGCCCATGTGTCAAAAGGCGCTGGGTGAAAAGCTGCTTCGCAGCGGCGGGAATATGACCAAGGTGGTAGATAATCTTGAACGGGATGGATATGTCATCCGAGTACGCGATGAAAAAGATCGCAGGTACTTCAGAATTCACCTTACACAAAAAGGGACCGATAAAATTGAATTTGTATTTCCAAAAATATTAGCAAATCTTATGAATCGATTTTCTGTTCTTACTAAACAAGAACAACAAACCTTATCCGGATTGTGCAAACGATTGGGACTGGGTGGCAAAAAGGAGTAAAAAATGAAAAAACTGATCTGGATACCCCAAGGATTATTGATCGTTGGGTTTACAATGGCAGGTATTATGAAATTAACACAGCCAATTGAAGCTTTAAGCGCACAAATGTCGTGGGTAAACCATTTTCAACCCTGGATGGTGAGAACGATCGCCCTTTTAGAAATTCTTGGCGCAATGGGATTATTATTACCTGCATTTCTAAAATCATTACCATCAAAATTAACTGCTTATGCCGGAGCAGGATTAACGTTAACTATGATAGGCGCCGTAATTACACATGTGGCTATCGGTGAAACCAGCCAATCAATTATTCCATTCGTGTTGTTCGCCATGTCTGCCTATGTGACTTTTTACAGAAATAAAGAATTAGGCGAGGATTAATGACACTGTCCATGAAAAGCCCTATTAAAAGAATGATAAAATTATGAATAAAAAAATGCTATTCTTCGCAGTGTTCGGTTTGCTTACATTAAGCTACGCCAAGCAAAATACTGAAAAATCGATTACCATTAATACACAGAACAGCATACTGGAATGGGTTGGGACTAAAGTAACCGGGACGCATAACGGTACAATCTTAATGCAATCGGGAACTGTCCGACTAAAAGAAGACCGCTTGGTTGGGGGTACTTTTATCATCGATATGACCAGCCTTGTTAATCTGGATCTTGAAACAGAAGAATGGAATCAGAAATTGGTGGGTCATTTAAAATCGGAAGATTTTTTCTCAGTAGCGTCCCACCCCACTGCTACGTTTGAAATTACAAAAACCCAATTCCACAATTCCATAAAAGCAAATGAAGTCAATTATGATATATCTGGTGTTCTGACCATTAAAGGTATTGCAAAGGAGGTTGGCTTTTCAGCTCTAATTATTCAAAACAAACAGGGATATGAAGCAACCGGAAAAATTGAATTAGATCGTACCCGTTGGGGTATTCGTTATGGTTCCAGTAAATTTTTCGAAAATCTGGGGGATAAGATGATCCATGATATTTTCACCGTAAAGTTTTCATTAAAAACTGATTAATCTGTGGAAGGAACGATAAGGTGTGCTCAATGGGAATTAATCGGTGTTTTTGAATAAACTGAAACGATGAATCAACGACGTATCCATCGTATTATTAACGGGGTTCAAACATCCGATGGTGCTGGAGTAAACCTCACCCGTATCATTGGAGGACCTGAATTGGATATGCTGGATCCCTTTCTCCTATTAGATGAATTTGGCAGCAACAATCCAGATGACTACATCGCCGGTTTTCCTCCTCATCCACACCGCGGATTTGAAACCATTACGTATATGTTAAATGGAAAATGGCGACATAAAGATTCTGCCGGAAACGAAGGGATGTTAAAGGATGGATCTGTTCAGTGGATGACGGCGGGGCGGGGAATCATTCATAGTGAAATGCCCATCCAGACCAATGGTTTTGCGCGGGGTTTTCAGCTTTGGCTTAACTTGCCAAAAGAGAAAAAAATGATTGAGCCTTCATATGCTGATATTCCATCAGAAAATATTCCAATTGTCAATGTCGAAAGTGGTTCTGTAAAAATTATCTCCGGGGAATTTAACGGTGTTTCCGGCCCCGGGAAACCGCACACAGGTATGTTGTACTATGATATTCATTTAACAAGTAGTGCAGAGATTGAAATAGATGTAGATAATGGCTGGAATACATTTATGTATATTTATGATGGTAGTGCTGATGATGCTCAAACCATATCTGCCGGACAATTGGTTGTTTATAATCAACACGGAAAACTAAAATTGAACGCAGGCGTTGAAGGCGTAAAAGGCATCGTTGTCGCAGGCGAACCCCTAAATGAACCTGTGGCTCGTGGTGGACCCTTTGTGATGAATACTCGAGGAGAACTTCTTCAGGCTTTTTCAGATTATCAGGAAGGGAGATTTGCAATATGAATCGATGTTCTTGGGCTAATCACAGTCCTCTTTATCAACAATACCATGATGATGAGTGGGGCGTTCCTCTTCATGATGATAATGTCCTCTTTGAATTTCTGATTTTAGAAGGCGCCCAGGCGGGGTTGAGCTGGGAAACCATTTTGAAAAAACGTGACGGATACCGGGAGGCGTTCGACAATTTTGATGCAAAGAAAATATCTGTTTATTCCGAATTAAAAATTAGTGCCTTGCTTCAAAATCCCAACATTGTTCGCAATAAACTCAAGGTGAATTCAGCTGTATTGAATGCCAATTTATTTCTAAATGTTCAAAAAGAATTTGGGAGCTTCGACAAATATATTTGGCAATTCACAAATGGTGAGACTATACAAAATGCTTTCCGTGATATGTCAGAAATTCCTGCAAATACGCCGGAATCCGATGCCATGAGTAAAGATCTAAAAAAACGCGGTTTTAAATTTGTTGGAACCACCATCTGTTATGCCTTTATGCAGGCGGTGGGGATGGTGAATGATCACCTCGTTTCTTGTTATCGACATAAGGAGTTGTCTCCATGAAAGCCCACCATCTTGGACATGTTGTTTTTTATGTCAAGGATTTAAAACGATCCGTTGAATTTTATGGCGATTTGCTCGGTTTTAATAAAATTGGTACGCTGACACTTCCATTTAAAGCTGCTGCTTTTACTTCCGGAAGAACCCATCACGAAATTTTACTCATTGAAGTGGGGGAAGCTCCCCGACCTCCCCAAGGACATCGAATCGGTTTATATCATGTGGGAATCAAAATAGGCGATTCTCTGGATGAGTTGCGATCTGCCCGAGATGAATTAATCGAAGCGGGGGCAAATATTGTTGGGATGAGTGACCACACCATTACCAAAAGCATTTACCTAAAAGACCCTGATGGAAATGAGGTGGAAATTTATGTGGATAATCCAGAGATTGACTGGAAAACAGATCCGTCTGCAATCATGAAAGGTGGAATTAAACCGCTCATTCTCTAATCTAAACTGGCCTGCGCCGCCGCCAATCTGGCAATGGGTACACGGTATGGTGAACAGCTTACGTAATCCAGTCCATTCTCTTTGCAAAAATGAATGGATGCCGGATCGCCTCCGTGTTCGCCGCAAATACCTATTTTCAATTTTGAATTAATGCCCTTGCCCAATTTCACCGCCATAGAAACCAACTTACCTACACCTGCGATATCCAGACTCTGAAATGGATCGTGGTTTAAAATTTTCTGATCCAAATAATCGGGGAGAAAAGAACCAATGTCGTCCCGGCTGAAACCGTAGGTTGTTTGGGTTAAATCGTTAGTACCAAAGCTAAAAAATTCCGCATGTTCTGCAATTTCATCTGCGGTAAGGCAGGCTCGGGGTAGCTCAATCATGGTCCCCACGGAATATTTTACATTCACATTAAATTTTTTCATTACCTTGTCAGCCGCTGATCGAATAATTTTTTCCTGATGTTGATATTCCGTCACGGTTCCTACTAATGGAATCATCATTTCCGGATAGATTTTTTTTCCTTCTAATGTCAGTTCAGCTGCCGCTTCCATGACCGCTCGTGCCTGCATTTCAGTAATCTCCGGATAGGTAATTCCCAGACGGCAGCCCCGATGTCCCAGCATGGGATTAATTTCCAGAAGAGTTGTAATTCTTTTTTTCACCTGACGTTTTTCAACGCCAACGCTTTTTGCCAATTCTTCCAATTGTTCATTGGTTAAAGTCATGAATTCATGGAGCGGCGGATCCAGTAATCGGATGGTAACAGGCAATCCTTCCATGGCGCTTAAAATTCCCTTAAAATCATTTTTCTGATAAGGCAGGAGTTCCATAACAGCTGCCCGTTTATTTTCGGGCTTTTTCGCCAGAATCATTTTTCGAATAGCGAGGATTCGTTTTTCATCAAAAAACATGTGTTCTGTCCGGCATAAACCGATTCCTTCTGCACCAAAAATTCGTGCCTGGGTTGCGTCAGGGGGTCGGTCTGCATTGGTGCGAATTTTCAGTGTTCTGACATCATCAGCCCAGTCCATTAATTTTTTATATTCACTGTGTTTTCCCGGATCAGCCGGGACTAGAGAGGTTTCCCCTTGATAAATTTTCCCCCGGGTTCCGTTCATGGTAATCCAATCACCCTCCTTCAACAAAATCTCCTGTATATGGGCTTCTTTATTTTCCAGATCAATATGAAGATCCCCACAACCAACAATGCAGCATTTCCCCCAACCCCGGGCAACCAATGCTGCATGGGAAGTCATACCGCCTTTTGCAGTTAAAACGGCTTCGGCTGCATGCATACCATGGACATCTTCAGGCGATGTTTCTTCTCGAACCAAAATGACCTTTTCACCCTGATTATGCCAGGCTTCTGCTTCATCGGCTGTAAAAACAATCCGACCGGTGGCGGCACCAGGACCTGCAGGAAGCCCTTTCGCAAGAACAAGGGCTTTTCCTTCTAACGCCGGATCCAGCATAGGATGAAGCAATTCTTCCAATTGTTCAGGCTTCACGCGTTTTAATGCTGTTTTTTTATCGATTATTCCTTCATTTTCCATATCGATGGCCATTTTAATAGCGGCGATTCCTGTCCTTTTTCCTGTTCGGGTTTGCAGCATCCAAAGAACGTTTTCCTGAATAGTAAATTCGATATCTTGCATATCTGAATAATGCGTTTCAAGGGTGGTTCGTATTTGAGTTAGATTTCTATATAATGCCGGCCTGGACATTTCCAGCGAAGGTAAATCTTTCGCCGCCGATGTTTTAGTCTCTTCATTCAAGGGATTGGGTGTTCGGATTCCGGCCACCACATCTTCTCCTTGGGCATTGGATAACCATTCTCCATAAAATTTATTTTCACCGGTGGCTGGGTTCCGTGTAAAGGCGACTCCTGTTGCTGAATTTTCACCCGTATTGCCAAACACCATCGCCTGGACGCTCACTGCCGTACCCCATTTGTCGGGAATCTTTTCTATGTGGCGATAGCTGATTGCTCGCTTGCCGTTCCAGCTTTGAAACACAGCCTTAATGCCTCCCCACAATTGTTCTGTTGGATCATCGGGGAATTCATTTCCAAGAACGTGTTTGATTTCTGTTTTAAATTGTTCCGCCAAGTCTTTCCAATCATCGCCGGTTAAATCTGTATCTGTTTTAATTCCTCTGGATTCTTTATGCTGATCAATTAATAATTCTAGTTTCTTGCGAATCCCTTCATCTTCTTCCGGCTCAAAACCGGCTGCCTTTTCCATCACCACATCTGCGTACATCATAATGAGCCGGCGATAAGCATCATAAACGAATCTGGGATTATTGGTTATTTTTATGAGTCCGGGAATTGTTTTGGTTGTTAATCCAACATTCAAAACCGTTTCCATCATTCCGGGCATGGATATTCGAGCACCTGAACGAACGGAAACAAGTAGAGGGTCATTTTCAGAACCAAATGTTTTTCCAATTTCCTTTTCTACATAATTAATCGCAGTCAAAACCTGTTCCTCCAGCAGATCAGGCAGCAAACAGTTATGGTCATAATAATAAGTACACACTTCAGTACTAATAGTAAATCCAGGAGGAACTGGAAGTTTTAGTTTGGCCATTTCTGCCAGGTTTGCCCCTTTGCCTCCCAGCGTGTTTTTCATCGCCGCTGATCCTTCTGCTTTTCCTGAAACAAATGAGTAGACGTATTTCATATTTATACCTTCTGAATTGATAGATAGTTTGTCGTTCCCGGAACGCCCACGGGGACACCCCCGGTTATGATATATCTGTTTCCGGCTCTGACTAATTTTTTCTCAATAAGGATTTTTTCCGCTATGCTTGAAACGTCGTCGATACTTTTATATTTATCGATTTTCAGAGGCGAAATTCCCCAGACAATTGACAATTTTCGACACGTTTTTACAATGGGTGTCAGCGCCACAACAGGTACATTCGGGCGATAGCGTGAAATCATCAGAGCAGTGCTCCCGGAGGATGTCATTGTTACAATGCAGCTTACGGAAAGATCCTGTGCGGCTTGTCTGGTGGCATGGCTGATTGCGTCTGCGGTATTTTTTCGCCCAATAGGTTTTTGGATGGTCTCAAAGCCGATGGTTTTTTCCGTCTCAACGACTACCTTGTTCAACACTTTAATAACTTCTATCGGATAATTACCGCTCGCCGTTTCTCCTGTAACCATTAACGCATCGGCGCCATCAAAGATGGCATTGGCAATATCGCTCACCTCGGCCCGCGTAGGAACAGGTTCTTTTATCATAGATTCCAACATTTGGGTGGCAATAATAACCGGTTTACCCAATCGATTGGCTTGTTTAATAATGTTTTTCTGAGCAAGTGGAACCTGTTCCGGCGGTGTTTCCACGCCTAGGTCACCCCGAGCCACCATGACGGCATCAAATCGTCTAATAATAGCTTTGAGATCCTGGAGCGCTTCCCATTTCTCAATTTTTGCAATAACGGGAATATTAACTTTTGCTTTTTTCAGAATAGAATCAACCTCACTTCTATCTTTTGCTGAACGAACAAAAGATAGTGCAATCCAGTCGGCTTCTTCCTCAATCGCCAGTTTTAAATCGATACGATCCTGAGCTGTCAATGCAGGAAGATTGAGCATTACGCCCGGGAAATTAACCCCTTTATTTTTTTCAATTGATCCACCAATAATCGTTGTGCATTGTAACCGGGTTGGGGAAATCTTTTTTTCTACTTTGAGGTGAATACGTCCATCGTTGATTTTGATTCCAGCGCCTTCTTCTATTTTAGTGAATTTGATTCCTTGGGTGATTACAATCGTATTGGAATTGGGTTTACCACTACTGCTAATGAATATTTTCTGTCCCTTTTTTAACACAAAATTTTGGTCAACGCCCTTTACCCTGATTTTAGGTCCCGCTAAATCTACAATAATACACGGTCTTTCGCCGTTTTTCATTTTTATTTTTTTTACAAGTCTTATGAGGCGCTCTTTGTCTTCCCGGGTTCCGTGGGACATGTTTACCCTAAAGGCATTCACTCCCGCTTTAATCATTCGATTGAGCTTAGAAGTATTTGAACAAGCCGGTCCAATAGTGGCAATTATTTTTGTTTTATTTAATATCATATTGGGTGGTTTAGGTCTTCATATCATTAGCCATTAGTTCACTAAAAAAGTATTTGGCAGTCCAAAAGAATTAATAGCTGCATCAAAAAACAAATCTGTCATTGTATATCATCTGTAACGTTCTACGTATAACTCCAATATCGGTTAGTAGGGGACAAAAACTAGTGTATTCAAATGATTCGTCTATCCCTATTCGTAGTTTTTTTCCAACGACACCAAGACCGCTAATTTCTTCTGCATTTAACATGAAAAACCTAATGTAAATGATTTATTTATAATAACTTTCCCAAAACATAAAGATGGGATTAACATGATTAAACTTTTAATTCAACTTTTATTGATTGCCTGTGTTTTCGGGCAAAATAAATCGATAATTGATATCAATGAAATTACAGCAGATGAGATACTGGAACATATACGCTTTTTATCATCTGACAAACTAAAAGGTCGCTATCCGGGTACTCTCGGAGCAAAAACAGCTGTTCGATATGTTGAGACAGAGTGGAAAAAATCCGGCGTTCTTCCGTTGGGAAATCGAGGATATAAACAATCGTTCGAATTTAGTGATGATGTTTTTTTATTCGGGATAAATCGCATAAACATTATCGAAACAAGGCAGTCCTTTCGTGTAAATAATGATTTTATTCCACTTGGGTTTTCCGGAACTGGAAAATATAGTGCACCGATTGTTTTCATTGGATATGGATTTAACACAAAAGATAGTGTGTCCTGGAACGATTATGATTCAATTGATGTTACCGGTAAATGGGTAATGGTGTTTAGGGGTAGCCCTGATGGCAGTGGAAGGCATTCCAAATATTCTGAGTATATGCCCTTGCGGAAAAAATATATGGCTGCCAGAGACAATGGTGCCGTTGGTATTTTATTCGTAAACCGATTTGATGATGAAGATCAAGAAGGATTAATACCTTTAACTTTCTCACAATCTTCCGGAGGTAAAAAAATTGCAGCTTTGCACATTTCTCAAACAGTGGCCGATCGACTATTAGAATCAGAACATGATTTAAGAGACCTGCAAAATCAGATTGATACAAATAAAAAAGCCGCTTCATTCCTTATGCCATTTTCGTTGTCGGCGAAAATTGGATTAAAAGAAAAAAAGATTAATGGCGTTAATTTAGTGGGTTATATCCCCGGAGACGGGTCAACCGAAGAAGTCATTATCATAGGCGGCCATAGAGACCATCTCGGATTTGGTGGTAAAGACAGCGGTTCTTTGAGCCCTTATGAGCATGCCGTTCACAATGGAGCAGATGACAATGCATCCGGGATCGCCGGGCTTTTAGAGCTTTCCGAAAAATTTTCAGCTCATTCAGACAATCTTAAGCGGGGACTGGTTTTCATTGCATTCGATGGAGAAGAAAAAGGACTGCTTGGGTCTAAATATTTTGTAGAAAACCCAACGGTGGATATTAAAAACATAGCTGCAATGATCAATATGGATATGATTGGTCGATTAAAGGATTCTTCTTTGTCTGTGGGTGGGACAGGAACGTCTCCTATCTTTGAACCAATGCTGGACTCTTTACAAAAAAGACACAACCTGATACTTTCCTATAACCAAGGAGGTTATGGGCCTAGTGACCACAGTAGTTTTTACACGAAAAATACTCCTGTATTATTTTTCTTTACCGGTGCCCACGAGGATTATCATAAACCATCTGATGACTGGGAAAAAATTAACTCATTGGGTGAAAAACAAATCCTCGATCTTATTTATGATATAATGGTGACTCTTTCCAATGAAGAGAGTCGGCCGCTTTTTACGGAGTCAGGGTCTAAATCCCCAACTTCTGCCCGCCGCAGTTTTAAGGTAACTTTCGGTGTAATTCCTTCTTATACGGGCACAGGTCCGGGGTTTATAATAGATGGTGTTCGCCCCGACGGCCCTGCGGCTAAAGCAGGTATGGTTAGCGGCGATGCTATTATTGAAATCGGTGGCAAAGCTGTAGAAGATATTTACGATTATATGTATCGTCTTGGTGAACTTAAACTCGGTCAAACCGTCGAAGTAAAAGTAAGGCGAGGGGAAGAAATGTTAGTTTTCTCGGTTACCCTCTGATTCAATGGTTTTTTCCAATTCACTCCGCAGTTCCAAAACGGCTTTCACATAATTGTCAGAATGATTGTATGAATAAATTGCCTTATAAACATTTTCTTGATCAGAAAAATTATTTGAAGGGTAGCCGTTTTTAATTAAATAGTTTGCAATGCTTGCCATAACATCCGGCCAGCCATAGGCTTGGCGCACACCGTCTCCATCAAAATCTACGGCAAAACGATTAAAACTGGACGGAATAAATTGCCCAAAACCAAAGGCCCCTGCATATGACCCTGAAATACTATGGGGTGGAATTGAATCTTGATAGCAGTAGGATAAAAATTCCACCATTTCATTCTTCGCCCACTTTTTCCTTTTGGGCATTTCTGAAATTTGAGTATATAGGGAATTAAAAACCGTGAATTGTTCATGGTGGCTTCCATAGTTGCTCTCTATTCCCACAATACTTAAAATAACAAATGAGTCTACACCAAACTGGTTAGAAACGTCTGATAATATCTTGTTATTCTTTTTATAAAAGTCACTACCCTTGTCTATTCTTGACTGTTTCACAAATAATTTCCGGTATTCTTCCCAAGACTTTTTCTCGTATGGTTTAGCAAATCTCTCCGGTATTTCTTGATGTATCATAATACTTTCGTCCCTAAACACTTGCATTAGATACTCTTCCGGGATTCCTTTCTTCATGGCGCTTTCTTTTATAGACAGGAAGAGTTGCTCTTTATCTAATCCATAAACATGGTTTATTAGCATGGCTGTTATTAAAATAATGCGTTTTGTGATCATTCGTTGTTTTCCTTTATAAACTGTGAAATACGTTTATTGTTGGTAAATGCGCCGTGAGCCGTTTCAGGCAACAAGGCTGCAATTCTGCACATGACTGTTTCTCCAATTATATCCATCTTTTGATCTCTGTTGTGATTTTCCGTCTCTTTCGCTTCCGGATAAAAGATTTTTCCTATTTCAATCTTTACCAGTGGCCGAACTCCTTTTAACCAATCAGACCAAACATTCTCTAACCCGCAGATACCAACAGGTAGAATGGCGTAATTCCGAAGCGTGGCTAAATAAACAACTCCCTTTTTGGCTTTTCGTAATACACTGTCGGTTGACGTTCCTTCTGGGAAAATTCCTAGTATCTCCTTTTGTTGCAACACCTTTTTTGCTCGTTTAATTGTTGACGGTCCCAATCGGGTTCTGTTTGTTGGTATAAACCCATAAAGCCAGGCTGCCCATCCATAATACCAGGGGATTGTTTGATCGCTTGCAGCCAAAAAAATGATGGGTCTTTGTAACGCGCTGACAACAAAGGCAGGGTCTACAAGGCTAAAATGGTTTATAGCTACAATGTAAGGGCCCGTCTCCGGGATATGGTGCCGACCCTTTATTTTTACTTTTGATAATATTGATACCAATAGAAGCGACAAATAACCTAACAAGTAGCGCAACCATCTGTGGCTGGGTGAATACAAATCTAATTTTGTTCGGGAGCTCATTGTTGATTATCTGTGAAAACCGGGTCGAAAACTTAAACAAAAGGGGGTCAATTAGACCCCCTTTTGTTTTATCGATTATCGTTTTCGTCCCTACCGTCAGAATGGCAAATCGTCATCGTCTCCATTATTTGCCGGTGGCGCGTTTCCGCCATTGTCTCCTTTTCGCCCAAGCATGGTGAATCTATCCGCAAGAACTTCTGTTGTATAGCGCGTTACACCATCTTTATCTTCCCAGGATCTTGTCCGAATTCTACCTTCAATATAGGCCATTTGTCCTTTTTTCATGTACTGATTTGCCGTTTCTGCTGCTTTACCATACAGAACAATTCGATGCCATTCAGTGCGATCCTCATAATTCCCTTCACTGTTTTTCCAGGATTCATTCGTCGCCATGTTAAAGGTGGACACCGCAACCCCTGATGGAGTAAAACGGCTTTCCGGGTCTGCGCCTAGATGACCCACCAAGATTGCTTTATTTACGCTTCCTTTTTGCATAATCACTCTCCTTTCGTTTTGTATTATACTTCAAAGCGATACTCTTAACTTTGCGAATTTTACTTCGCGCATTAAATTGTACAGCAAGAATTAAATATGTGTCAAGAGTTTTTTATAAAATTCTGAAAACGCCTGTGATTTGTCCTTTATTATACTTTTGTGCAGTCTCCCGATTTAATATCAGTTTCGCACGCCCGTTTTTATCTTCCATTATTATTTTTCCAGACGTCTTTTTTGAGGTGTTTTGCTGTACTATAAGAAAATCTTTATTAATAATGTGATCGTTTTCCAGCTCATCTGTTTGTATTATTATTATATAGGAGTAATTATTGTGAACAATACCCGGCGGTACATTCATGTAAATATATGGTTGCTTGGCCCAATTAATTTGACCTGTTACCCACTCTCCTTTTACCGGTAACTGTTCTGTGTTCATTTCCTGGCTCTTGGTTAATTGTATTGACCTCGTCCGGTTGAAGTTTTGCCTAATTAAGCCTTTTTGTTTTAATGCTTTTACATGTTTATAAACAGTCCCCTTTGATTTATAATTAAAGTGGTTGGCAATTTCGTCGAAGGTAGGGGAAAGTTTCTTTTGACTTATATATGTTTTTATATAATAAAATATTGCTTGTTGTTTTTGCGTCATTGCCATGTTTTAATATTACCGGATCCTCCCATTGTTATTATATTAATGAAAACGTGAGGTCTTTTTGCAACGATCTTACCAAATGACCTACACGTTTGTCTACCTTAATTTTCTTCTCAATATTTCTACATGCATGGAGAACTGTTGTATGGTCGCGCCCTCCAAATTGCATTCCTGTGTTCATCAAAGACGTACCCATAATTTCTCTACACAGGTAAATTGCGACCTGTCTTGCTTCGGCTATTTGCATTCTCCGGCTGCTGCCAACAATATCTTTTTCAGATATTTTTGTCGCCTCTGAAACGCTCCTAATAATGTCCCCCGCCGTTATATTCAAAGGGAGTCCGCTGCCGACTCTTTCTTGCACTACCTTCTTAACCAAATCAAAATCGATTTCACAACCTGTTAATGATGAATATGCCAAGAGTCGTATTATGGTTCCCTCCAGCTCCCTTACATTGTTTTTTATATGAGTTGCCATAAAATCCACCATGTCATAGGGCAAATCCAAACCGCTTTGTTCTGCTTTTTCCATTAAAATTGCGACTCTCGTTTCAAGGTCTGGCGGTTGTATATCCACCACAAGACCCGATTCAAAACGAGATACAAGCCTGTCTGTTAACCCTTTCATTTCGCTGGGCAGCCTGTCTGCTGTCATTACAATTTGTTTTCCTTTTTGATAAAGGTCGTTAAAGGTGTGAAAAAATTGTTCTTGTGTTTGTTCCTTATTTTGAAAGAATTGTATATCGTCAATTAATAGCGCATCTGCGCTTCTATATTCATTCGAAAAGTCTGTTGTTTTGTTTTTCTGGATCGATGTTATAAAGTCTAGAGTAAATTTTTCACTTGAGGCAAGGACTACATCTGCGGTTTTCTTTTCTGTAATAATATAATTTCCTATGGCATGTAATAGGTGTGTTTTTCCAAGACCGACCCCTCCATAAATTAATAACGGATTATACGATTGATTGCCTGGCGATCCTGCTACTGAGGTAGCAGCTGCTCTAGCAAATTGATTATTTGTTCCTTCAATAAAACTTGTAAAGGTATATTTTCTGTTAAGATTATATTTTTTCCCTCTGCGCCTTTTTTCATCTGATCTTTTTATAGGATCTGTGTTTTCTAACGTAATATTTTTTTCCGGTGCTATTGTGTACTTTACTACCATATTTTTCCCGGAACATGCATTGGCTGCATTTTTTATCTGTGTTTTATAGTGGCTTTCGATCCATTCATAAAAGAATTGATTTGGGACCTCCAGAACTATTTCTGTATCTGTCAATCCAATAAACCCAATTGGCTCCAACCACGTATTAAAAGCATGATTGGGGAGATTTTCTTTTAAATTGTTTTTTATACTATCCCAGGTGTTTTCCACAAGTTTTCCACAATTAAATTAAAGTAAAATTTATGAACTAATATTTTTTCAATTCAAATGGTTTTTCCACAATATGGTAAATAAATATTATAAATGTATAGTTAGGACTATTTCTTTTGCAATTCCTTGTGCTGTTTTTGTACTTTCCCCGGCTAATTTTGAGGATATAATTAATGAAACGAACTTATCAACCAAGTCGTAGAAAAAGAAAAAACAAACATGGTTTTAGGGCTAGAATGAAAAGCCCTGGTGGAAAACGTGTTTTAAAAAATCGACGGAAAAAAGGCAGGAACGTTCTTTCCGCATAAACATGGAATTCTTGAAAACAGTGTTTTTTTTTCTTGACCGGGCATTTGCCTGGTTTTTGGTGCTAATAATTACTTTATATAAGATTCTGCTATCACCTTTATTAGGAAGCAGATGCCGTTTTCATCCAACCTGCTCAGCTTACGCGGTGGAAGCTCTCAAAAACAAAAATCTCTTCAGAGCATTCTTTCTTATAACGAAGCGTCTTTTAAAATGCCATCCGCTTCATAACGGTGGTTACGACCCTGTTAATTAAATACGTTCTATCATGAATCGAAAAACACTTTTTGCTTTTTTGTTAATCGCTGTCATCATTTTAATTACGCCAGCTTATTATAACCTGATATACCCTCCGACTGAGGTCGCCCCCGCCGATAGTCTCGTTGCCACTACTGATCCACCGGTTTCATCAGAAAGTAA
>CAZBEY010000049.1:0-14588 GCA_964491015.1 uncultured bacterium
TCCTCCGTAAGCCCATAAAACTCATACACCAGGCGGTCAATTTTGGTTTTATTAATAATGGGAATCACTTCTTCCATTCGAATTTTTTCATAAAGGTATTTTTTTCATCTGTAAGGAATGTTAAATCTGTGCTCATAAGCCTTTCATATATTTCAATAATCTCTACTGAATTTTAACTCTATCCATATTAACATTCATTTGAAAAATGGTATTTGTCAACTTCTGAATTAATTACGATTTACGTCCCGAATTAATTCGGGATCTCTACTTCGCTCCGATTTTACATTATTATCCCGATAAATCGGGACAGGCTGTTTATAAACACTTTCTCCATTAAATTCCGGCTGAACTATCACAAATAAAATCTATGAAAGCAATATGCAAATCCAAACCTGAACCCGGCCTTTGGCTAAAAGATGTTCCCAAACCTATCGTTGAAACAAATGATGTTTTAATCAAAATTCATAAGACAGCCATTTGCGGTACGGATCTCCATATTTACAAATGGGATGAATGGGCACAGCGCACATTAAATCTTCCAATAGTTACCGGTCATGAATTTGTTGGAATTGTAGAAGAAATTGGTCCGGGTGTTACCCACTATAATCTTGGTGACGTAGTCTCGGGTGAAGGACATATTACTTGCGGGTATTGTCGCAATTGCCGCGCGGGCAAACGGCACTTATGCCATAAAACAATCGGTATTGGTATCCACCGTGACGGCGCCTTTGCTGAATATTTGGTGATCCCGGAATCAAATGTCTGGCCCATCCATGAAGATATTCCCTCAGAAATTGCGGCATTTTTTGACCCGTTTGGAAATGCTGTCCATACAGCACTGTCCTACGAAATGGTTGGTGAAGATGTTCTCATCACCGGCGCGGGTCCAATTGGAATCATGGCTGTGGCTATCTGCAATTTTGTCGGTGCACGAAATGTGGTCATCACAGACGTCAATGAATACCGCCTTGAACTTGCGCGAAAGCTGGGAGCAACCAAAGCCATCAACGTATCCAAAGAAAATATTCGGGATTTTTATAATGATTTGAATATGGTTAACGGATTTGACGTGGGTCTGGAAATGTCCGGGAATCCGGAAGCGTTCAGGGGATTACTGGACAATATGTACAATGGTGGTCGTGTGGCTTTGTTGGGGCTTTTACCTGAATCCACCCGAATTAATTGGGACGATATTATTTTTAAAGGTCTCTATATCAAAGGAATATATGGCCGGGAAATGTATGAAACTTGGTACAAGATGACACAAATGCTTCGGAGCGGACTGGATATTTCAGGCGTTTTGACCCATCGCTTTTCCGTGGATGAATTTCAAAAAGGTTTTGACATTATGGAATCCGGGAACTGCGGCAAAGTCATTTTAGAGTGGGAATAAAAAAGAAGCCACAAAGAACACTAATGGTTCCAAAAAATATTTATTATAACTTTAGTATTCAATTGCGGACTTAGCAGCAAAAAGATATGGTTGACTCAAAACAAATTTATCATGATACTTTAAGCCAAATTGAGGCCGAGGGATTGTATAAAAAAGAACGTACCATCACTACACCTCAAGGTGTAACCATCAGAACACAGGAAGGTGGTGAAGTTCTCAATTTCTGTGCTAATAATTATTTGGGACTCTCCAACAACCCTGAAATAAAAGCAGCCGCACAAGATGCATTAGAACAATATGGATTTGGAATGTCATCGGTACGATTTATTTGCGGCACTCAGGATATTCACAAAGAATTGGAAGGAAAAATATCTAATTTTTTCGGCACTGATAATACCATATTATACACTTCCTGCTTTGATGCAAATGGAGGATTGTTTGAAACGCTTCTCGGTCCGGATGACGCCATTATTTCTGATTCACTCAATCACGCCTCCATAATCGATGGGGTTCGTTTATGCAAGGCACAGCGGTATCGCTATGCCAACAGCGACATGGACGACTTGGAAGACCAATTACAAAAAGCCCAAAGCGCACGCCTCCGGATGATCGCTACGGATGGTGTTTTTTCTATGGACGGCTATATTGCCAAACTTGATGAAATTACTGCCTTATCGGAAAAATATAATGCAATAGTCATGGTGGATGATTCCCATGCCACCGGATTTGTGGGTAAGACAGGCAGGGGATCGGCAGAATACCGCCATGTAATGGATAAAATTGACGTTTGGACATCAACGTTGGGAAAAGCACTCGGGGGTGCGTCCGGGGGTTTTACTACAGGCCGCCAGGAAATTATTGATATGCTCCGCCAGCGTTCCCGTCCCTATCTTTTTTCCAATACTATGGCTCCGGCCATTGTTGCTGCGGGGATCAAAGTGTTCGACATATTATCTAAATCCACTGATCTACGGGATAAGCTCGAAGAAAATACATTATATTTTAGAGAAAAAATGAAGGAAGCCGGATTTAATATTAAGAAAGGAGACCATCCCATTGTACCTGTAATGCTTTTTGATGCTAAACTGGCACAAAAGATGGCAACGGCACTTTTAAAAGAAGGGATTTATGTGATCGGATTTTTCTTTCCTGTCGTTCCCAAAGGAGAAGCCCGGATACGAGTGCAAATCTCTGCTGCGATGGAAACGGCTCATTTGGATAAAGCAATCGAAGCATTTATTAATGTGGGACAAAACCTTGGTATACTTTGACGAATAAACTATTTTCTTTATTAATGTGTTATAAATACACGTTAAATCGTTTGACACCTCTTTCACATGCTGGGTATATTCCCGGGCTTTTTTCAAACCTAAAATATTTATTTCTATATGAAGAGTAAACTAACACCAAGATATATCATTATTGCGCTTGTTCTGGCTTGGGCTTTTTATGCCATTTGGCCGACAATAAAATATCAAAATCTATCCTCAGATGATATCGAAAATATGAGGGAAGACGGGACACTTCAGACCCTTGAAAGCAAGATTATTAAACAAGGCCTGGATTTAAAAGGCGGTATTTATATTGTTTTAGAAGTGGATTTACCAACCATGGTTCAAAACCTGGCTATCAATAAGGATAATCGCTTCGAGTCAGCCCTGATGAATGTCCGCAAAAAACTGGATAGTGATTCACAATTTGACTTTTATCAAACATTCCAACAGGAATTTTCTGAAAGCGGTCTTCGGTTGACTCGTTATTTTGACGTGGATTATGGCGGAAACGCAGATGAAATTATGGCAGGTCTCCATGACGAAGGCAAAGATGCAATTGATCGTGTATTAGAAATTCTGCAGAATCGTGTTGATCAATTTGGTGTATCAGAGCCAACCATTCAAAAACAGGGTAATCGCAGAATCATTGTGGAGTTAGCCGGCATCCAGGATGCAAAACGTGCGCGTGATCTGCTGCAAAGTACAGCGCTTCTGGAATTTATATTGGTCAAATCTCCTGATCTGACAAATGATTTGCTTCTTCGAATTGATAATGTAATCAAAGGCAGCGACGAACTGACTGAATTAACAGAATCCATCAGTGATAAGAAACCCAAAGAAGAAGCAATTGTAAGTGATGATGAGACTATTTCCGTCAGTGAATTATTTGGAGATCAATCTATCCAAACTGAAACAGATTCAACAGATACTTCTGTTGTTGTAGATAAAAACATGGTTGCCGACAGGCCCTTTTCTTCTTTACTCAGAGCTTTGGGAAATGATATTGGTGTTCCGGAGAAAAATGTTTACATCATTAAAAAAATTCTGGAAATGGATGAGGTAAAGGCAAAACTGGATGCAGCTAATGGACAGTTTTTATTAAGCAACGATATTGAAGTTTTTTCCAATGTTGACGGTGGTCAGGAAAAAATGTACCGGATGTTTTATCTGGAAGGTGAATCTGAACTGACTGGTGGTGTGGTTGAAAAAGCAAGCGCAACACTGGGAGGTACCGGCAGCTCAGCATCAGGGCAATCCATCGTACTGTTAGATATGAATTCAGAGGGATCTCGAGTTTGGTCAAGAGTCACTGGTGGGAATATAGGCCGCAGGGTAGCTATTGTATTAGATAAAAAAGTGCATATGGCTCCAGTGATTCGATCCAAAATTTCCGATGGCGGGACTATGATTGAAGGTTTTTCCGGTATGGACGAAGCCAAAGATATTGCCATTGTTTTAAGAGCCGGCGCGCTACCTGCTCCGGTGAAAATTATTGAAGAAAGAGTCGTTGGCCCTTCATTGGGAGCTGATTCAGTGACCAAGGGTACACGGTCTGTCGTCATTGGATTGGTATTGGTTTTGGTTTTTATGACCGTGTACTATAAATGGTCCGGGGTCATTGCGGACTTCGCACTCTTCTGGAATATCGTTCTCGTTTTGGCAATCCTCGCAATGCTGGATGCTACTCTAACACTTCCCGGTATTGCAGCATTGATTTTAACTGTTGGCATGTCTATTGACGCTAATGTGATTATCTTTGAGCGTATACGCGAAGAAAGTCGGAAAGGGAAAACTCCTCGGGCTGCCATTGACGCAGGATATAACCGGGCATTAACCACAATCATTGATGCCAATGTTACCACACTCATTGCAGCTTTAGTACTATATCAATTTGGAACGGGTCCAATTCGTGGATTCGCAACGGTTCTCTTCTGGGGAATTGTCATATCCATGTTTACCGCCATTTTTGTAACAAGAACCATATTTAATACCCTCACCGAACGCAGGGGGATACAGAGTTTGAGTATATGAGATTATTAAGAGAAACAAATATTCCTTTCATCGGTCAAAGCCGATTTGCATTTTTCCTGTCCGGAACGATTATTCTGGCTGGATTGATTTCCCTGTTTTTGCAGGGCGGTCCCAGGTTGAGCGTCGATTTCAAGGGCGGAACACTGGTTGCTGTTCAATTTACTGACAATATCGACGTCAATAATGTTCGCACTACAATGGGGAATGTATCCATTGACGGAATCATCCATGATTTCAGCAAAGCTGAGATCAAACGATTTGGTTCGAACCGTGATATTTCTGTCCGATTACCACTCATCAATGACCAGCCTGAAAACTTTCCGCAATTGATAGTGAACCACTTGTATCAATCTTTTCAGGGACATGTCCCTTCCGATGTGAACCATTTTATTTTGTCCATTGAAAAGGTCGGGCCAAAGATCGGGGCTGAATTAAGCGGCAAGGCTGTTATGGCCGTTATATCTGCTCTGATTCTAATTCTGATTTATATTTCTATTCGATTTGAATTCAAATTCGCTGTGAGCGCCATTGCTGCTTTAACCCATGACGTCATTATTACCTTAGGCATTTTTTCCATTATGGATTATGAAATTTCCTTGCCAATTATAGCCGCTTTTTTGACTATTGTCGGGTATTCTTTAAATGATACGATTGTCATTTTTGACCGGATTAGAGAAAATGTGAAAGTATTGAAACGTGTATCATATTCTGATATTGTAGATCGCAGTTTAAATGAATCCTTGAGTAGAACGATCGTTACATCAATAACAACATTTTTTGTTGTATTTATTCTTTTCCTATTCGGCGGTGAAGTAATCCATTATTTTGCTTTTGCCATGTTAATTGGTGTAGTTGTTGGTACATATTCCAGTATTTACATTGCCAGCCCCATTGTTGTGCAACTGCACAAAAAGAATTGATTTCTATCAAATATACTATCATTATTAGATTAAAAAACTCCGCATTTGCGGAGTTTTTTGTTTAAATATTATGAAACCCAAAATAGCTATACTATACTCAGTTCTCTGCGCTATCTGGGGGACAACATGGGTGATATTAAAAAAGAGCATCATTGAAGGGACACCCCCGATTTATGGTGTCGGACTCAGATTTTTATTGGCAGGATTGATTTTACTCATTGTAATGATTATAAAAGGAAAATCTATCCCCCGGTCTAATAAAGCCCTAGTTACGTATATTTTATTTACTTCTATGAATTTTGTGTTTGCTTATGGCCTTTCCTATTATGCTGCACAATTTATTTATTCTAATCTGTCAGCAATTTTATGGGCAGGATTTCCGTTTATAGTTGTACTCATCTCCCATTTTTATTTAAACAATGAAAAACTCACTCCAACTAAAGTTATTACAATTTTAATAGGAACAATCGGCGTTATTCTTATCCTATCCCAAGGTAAAACCATGGGCGGGAATCATGTATTTCTTGGAATGGGTTTGACTATCATAGCTGTCATAGTAGCTGCTTGGCCAAATGTTTATCTGAAGAAAAATATTGAAAGTATCGATACTTTATCAATGAATGCTGTATGCCAAACATGCGCAGGTATTATTCTATTATCCATTTCATATTTTGTTGAATCACAACAAACCATGATTTGGAGCCCGTTTAATATATTTGCGATAGGCTATTTGACGTTGTTTGGCACTGTAACTGCGTGGATGATATATATCTGGCTATTTAACCATATTTCGATGACACAAATTGCTTATATTGCATTTCCGCCGCCTGTCATTGCTTTTATTATTGGCTGGTATTTTTTAGGTGAAGCATTAACTCCACTATCAATTCTGGGCGCAGTCATAGTAATTTTCGGTGCGGTGATGGTGAATTTGAAACGATAGAAGTTCAAGTAAAATACATGTACAGTAGTTAAATTCTTTTTCAATTATAATATAGTGAAAAAATGAAAACCATACAATTTGGGACAGTAAAAACTCCATTTGGGATGATGGGTCTTGCCATATCAAAAACAGGACTTTGCCGCGTATATTTTCCGGAAGAAACGCCATTCGAAATATCTTTAAAAAATGATTTTCCTAAATGCGCAATCATTAAAAATGAAAAGGCACTCCAAAATATCAAACGGCAGTTTAAAGAATATTTTTCAGGGAAAAGACGCTCATTTGATATTGATCTGGATTTGATTGCTCCACCATTTTATAAGAAAATATTAACAGAAGTCAATAAAATCCCATTTGGTCAAATTTCAACTTATAAGGATATTGCAAAAAAAGCCGGAAACTCTAAAGCGGTTCGGGCCGCCGGATCTGCAAATGCAAATAATCCTCTGCCTATTGTGATTCCTTGTCACCGCGTTCTGCAAACGGGAGGCGGACTCGGTGGTTACGGCGGGAAACTGGAACGAAAAGTTTTTCTCCTGGAATTAGAAAATTCTCTATAACGATGATTTGGACACATATAAAACGAACGATACTTACGGGGATATTCACCATTGTTCCTCTGGCCTTGACCATTGTCATTTTACAATTTATTTTTCGTTCTTTGGACAATATCTCCGCTCCTTTGTTAAGGAAATTCGGATTTCATATTCCCGGGCTTGGTATTTTGCTCACGTTTTTAGTCGTCTATATTTTGGGATTGATCATTCGCAATGTATTAGGACGCAAATTGTTCATCTGGGGTGAAAAAATCCTCTTAACGATTCCCCTTGTAAATACAATTTATAAGACGATCAAGCAGTTTCTGAGTGCTTTTTCCGGAACGGCTGAGGGAAAAAATTTCCAAAAAGTAATTTTTCTTCAATACCCAAGAATAGGTGTCTGGACTTTGGCCTTCGTCACTGGTGAGTCTGCAGATGGCGATGGCGTAGAATACTATCATATTTTCGTTCCTACAACACCCAACCCAACGTCTGGATTCTTTATTATTATACCTCAAAACGATACAATGAGAACCGATATGACCGTGGAAGAAGGGATCAAAATGGTTATATCCGGAGGCTTGATTGCCCCGCCAAATAATGAATTGCACAAATTCCCAAAATAAGTAACAATGGCCATTGAGTATTTAGATGGAATCCGATTATACCGGTCTCTCTCAATTGGTCTTAAACGAGTTGTTTCACGCCAGGACTATCTAAATAGAATAAATGTATTTCCCGTTCCTGATTGTGATACCGGGACGAATATGGCATATACACTCACATCAATTGAAGATGGCATTGCCAATAATATCCATTCTAATATCAGAAAAATGAGCGCTTCCATTGCCGATGCCGCCTTAGACGGTGCTCGTGGGAATTCCGGTGCCATCCTGGCTCAATTTTTCGTCGGATTTTCTGAAGGTATTATTAATAAGAAAGAACTGAGAACCACTGACTTTGGCCATGCCTTAAGCACAGCAAAAGAATATGCCTATGATGCATTAGCAGTCCCTCGGGAAGGAACAATTCTTTCCGTTATTTCTGACTGGGTAGATGATATCAAAGTAAACAGTAAATACAATAAAGATTTTCGAAGTTTGCTCAGAGAATCTCTAAATGAAGCTCAAAAATCATTAGATAGAACTCCTGAACAACTTGATGTTCTCGCCAAAGCAGGGGTTGTTGATGCCGGAGCACAGGGATTTGTGGACCTAATGAATGGGATACAGGAATTTATTGATAATGGTTCTATCACCGATATCAAGAATATTGAACTGTCTGAGGCTCCTGCGCAAAGTAACGCAGACCTTGATGAATCATATCGCTTTTGCACAGAATGCACAGTGATAGGTGATAACATAGATCGTATTGCAATGCGTGAAAATTTAATGGAACATGGGAAAAGCATTGTCTTAGCCGGAACAAAGAAAAAAGCAAAAGTCCATATCCATACGAACGAACCAAAAACGATTATGGAAATTTGCGGAAGATTCGGAAAAGTCAGTGGTGAAAAAGCAGATGACATGCTTCACCAACAAAAAGATGCCTATAAAGACCATAAGTCCATTGCTCTTGTGGTCGATTCCGGATGCGATCTCCCTGAGGAAATGATTGAGGAATTGGATATTCATGTTGTTCCGGTTCGTTTGAATTTTGGCGATAAGCATTATGTGGATAAAATTACAATGACAGCAGATGAATTCTGGGAGGAGATTGATCGAAATCCAAAACATCCAAAGACATCTCAGCCGTCACCGGGGGATTTTCGCAGACAATATCAATTCCTGGCCAGCCATTATGAATCGGCTGTTTCTCTTCACCTCCCTGCAATTTCCAGTGGGACATTTCAATCGGCGGTCACTGCTACCAAATCCCTCCATGATTTTCCGGTAAAAGTGTTGGATGCCTGTAATGGCTCTATCGGTACAGGGTTAATCGCATGGCGGGTTGCTGATGCAATTAATGAGGGTCATTCATATGATGAAGTGGTTGAAATAGCTGAACAAGCGATAATTAATACAAAAATATTTATTACGTTAGATACCCTGGATTTTGCTGTTAAAGGTGGCCGCGTCACTCCTATCACCCAAACAATTGCCAATTTATTACGAATAAACCCTATATTAGCACTCGGAAAAGATGGGATTGTGTCCGTCGGCAAAACATTTGGACGTTCAAACAAGTATGATAAATTCTTAAAATATTTAATGAAAAATCTACCTGAAAAAAAACCTTTCCGAGTGGGTATCGGTCATGTGAAAAATAAAGATAAAGCACACGAATTTAGGAAAGTGTTTGTGGATTTAGTCGGCAACGAAAATGTATTTGTTTCTGATGTGGGGCCAGCTTTATGTGTTCATGCGGGACGAAATGCTATGGTTGTTGCTTTCAACTGTTAAGAGGTAATTTATTATGAGTTCAACGTTTGAATTAATTTTATTGTTATTTGCCAGTTATTTAACCGGTTCTTTTCCCTCCAGCATCATCGTAGGAAAATTGGTCAAAGGTATTGATATTCGTGAGCATGGAAGCGGAAATGCCGGAGGCACAAATGTGTTTCGTGTTTTAGGTTGGAAATATGCCTTTATTGTTGTGATATTTGATATTTTTAAAGGCTGGCTTCCTGCGGCTGTTTATGCCACAACTTTATTTCAAGGGCAGCCCATCCAAGATATGGGTGTTGTACAGATTTTATGCGGTTTTGCTGCTGTTCTGGGACATATCTATACTATTTTTGCAGGATTTAAGGGAGGAAAAGGTGTCGGTACTGTCGGAGGTATGCTCATTGCCTTATTTCCCATTACTGTTCCATTATGTTTAATTGTTTTTATTGTAGCACTTATTTTCACAGGTTATGTTTCAGTCGGGTCTATTTTGGCATCGATTTCATTGCCTCTTTTTTTGTTCATTCTACCACCTCTGGGAATTACAGATCCAGCGCCACTGTCTTTGCTGGTGTTTAGTTTATTAATCCCCTGGTTTATTATTTTCACTCACCGGAGTAATATATCTCGATTAAGGGAAGGAAGTGAAAACCGCTTTGAAAAAGCGATGATATTTAGAAAAGTAAAGTAATCTCCTCCACATTAGTTATACATAATGGCGGACTAAAACTTTTGTCCGACTGAAAAATGAAACGAAGATTCAACTGCCTCACCACCATAATAAGACCATCCATAATCAAACCGTAAGTTCCCTACCATAGTCACTGGTGTTCGTATTCCAATGCCAAATCCTAACATTGGAATTTCTTTATACAATTCACTCCAATGATCTCCCACTACTCCGGCATCTGCGAATAAAATTCCTTGTAGACCGAATTCTGATTTTAACGGTCCAAATGGTGATTTTTGCTGTACTGCAAAACGGGGAAGGATTGTTTGACGAAGTTCAATGGACGAAAAAGCGCTGAAATAACCAAACCGGTAATCCTGTGTCCCTTCTGAATATAAAACCGGATTTTCAATCTGCCACCCGCGAACGGAATAGGCGCCTCCCAATCCAAACAGAAATAATTCTTTATGCAAATCACCGTGAACGGAATTACTGGTAATATTAAACCCAAGCGTGGTTTTATGCTTCCCCTTTATTGGAGAGAAAAATGCGCTGTAAGACTGATTCCAAAACAATGAATTGCTTTCTATATTCAAAAATCTGAAATATTGTGCACTTTGAAAAAAGTAAACACCTTCTGATGGATCATTGTAAATATCCCTTGTATCATAAACAATACTGGCTTGGGGTGCAAAATACGAAAATTCAATTGTTGTAGTATCACCGAAAAAATCTTTTTTCTCAATTTCAAATCCAACACTCACTTTTCGCTGATAGCCAAAATAACGTCCCACATTCATTTCAAAAGATGATGTTTGGCGCTCAAAGGGTAAAAAAACGTGGTCAGTAACATGCTTTCCTATTTGCAATGATACTGAAACATGATCTCCGAAGATCCAAGGGTCGTTAAACTCAACACCGTATGCATCAATACCACCAAATAAACCACCTATCACCAAGGACTCATTTCTCCCTCTCATATTTTTTACAATTCCACCATACACGATGGACCAGCCGGTATCTTCTTCGTATGTTGGTGCGACAATGGGAAGAATCCGCATTGATTCCATCACTTGATACTGCAATTTTACCGTCCCGTCCTCCAAGGGAACTGCCCGCCAATCCACAACGCTAAATAGTCCGAGATTTTCTATTCTGTCCCTGTCCTCCTGTGCTAAGGTACTGTCTAATTCAACATTCACTAAATGTTGTATTTCTCGTTTGATAATATATTCCTTGGTGGTCTGATGACCTTGAATATCTATACTGGATACTATTTGCGCGACGGACGTCGCCGAAAGAATAAAGAAAAGAGCAGTATATTTAAGCATTCAAAAAATTTAGAGGTCGAAGCCATCCATGAGCTGCTGTTTTCTCAACTCAATTCCTTCTTCCGAATACATATCTTGTATAGCCTGTTTTAATTTTTTCTCCACGGCACGGCTTCGCATCTGGACAGCCAGATGCTTATCGTCAACCACCCTGACAGAAAAATTCGTATCTTTATCTTTATATCGGTGCCAGGTGCCATCGAAATCATCCGGAGTCCCATACACCATTAGTACCTTATGCCTCAAAACGTCATCGGCTATTAATTGGGGATATCCTGTTCCCTTTAGCTCGACCGTTTTTAATACACCGTCTAATTCATAGTGGGATGATTCATAATTTGTAACGCTGTATATGTAATCGACATTAATAAATTGAAGTTCAATCACTTCACTGGTAATGCGTGTTTGATGATGAAAGGTTACTTTTGCCCGCTTTAAGGGTAGTTTAATACCCGATTTTAAAGTAGCTCCCTCTTCCCAATATTCTGCTGTAGTGTTAGTATCAAGTGATATACCCAATACCTCAGGCAAACTGGCTTGCCAATCAGCCAGTGTTTCTCTATTTACCGTCCAACCTTTTGGTAAACTTTTCTTTGGTAAAACAACTGTTTTAGCCGGTAACGGTTTGATCGGAGCATCATTGATTGCTTCCTCAGGGCTAGGCATTTCCGGAGCTGTACAGGCTATCCATGCAAAGCTACTGAGTAAGATAATTTTAAGTTTCATTTTTTAGATTCCGGATTTTTTTGTTCGCGGTGACATATCCAGCATGAAATTTCATGCTTCTTTAATGGTTTCATTGTGTTTTTATTAATATTTGTAACCATTTGCATCATTTCTCGGGCAATTAATTTATGCTCATTTTCATCATTACTATAATCATTAATATTATGACAAAACGTGCATTTTACTCCCAATCCCTTTGCTACAGATAATTTCATGTATTTCATAATATCTGCTTTTGTTTTATATGGTAATATTTTCACATTTTTCAATTCACTTTTTTCACCGCCAAATAGAAATGAAAAAATAATAAACAGTCCAATAATTCTCACTTTAATCTCCTCAAAACCAACTGTGTAATTGAATAAGAAATTCTTCTTTCATAGATGTATTTCTTCCAGCATAATCAGTAAAACGAGCTTGAAATCGAAATTCTACAAATGGAATGGGAACCAATTCAAAACCGATTGTTACTCTTTGGATCGCACTGCCTAGTGTGTCAATATCTTCATCAAAAAAATCATATTTTAATTGGGCGTCAAGCCCTTTTGCCATTTGATAATTTATTTCACTGTAAGAAGTCAAAATTGTACCGGAAGATGCATATTCTTCTGCCAGATCCACTTCTCCCATCCATGAAATGTTTTTTGTCGCAATACCGCCGTAAATACCACTGAACCTAATTAAACCTTGTTGAAGAAATGATACTCCCAGTTGACTATTGATATTGAAGAAAGAGGGTCTCCATTCCACCCGGGATGTAAATGCTTTGTCATGTAAATATTCATTAAACCCGCCTTGACTTGAACCCTTCATAAATTGATTCGCCACTGATTGACTGATAAAAATATTATTAAAAGTGAACCCAGATTCAATCATACCCGGTGATGATAGATACGGTGAAAATATTAATCCTTCGTTTTGCAGTACTTTATTTTTAAGGTTTCCCCCTCTAATAAATGATGTATGATCATCCAATTTCAATCCGTAGTTGGGAGTCTCTTTACCAACCTTCAGATAGCCATTGTTCAGAAAACCTGTCCATAATACCCACACATTGTTCCTGGAACGAAGTAAATCTTGTTTAAGGACTACACTGAATTTCTCACTCATTTTCCAATGACCGGAAACATCAGCCTGCATTGGAAAAAGCGCTGTTTTTATTTGATCCGTTTCTGCAGTATTGTAATCCAGAAATCGTATATCCCCACCGATTCGAAGGTGTTCATTGATCATTCCTGTATAACTTGATCCCGACGGTCCTCCATCAACTTTAGCCCTTTCAAAGCTTGCCACAGAGATTCCATAATCATTCCGTAATCCTCCTCCGGACGGGTTCACGTGACAAAGATTGCATGAGGTTCCCTCCTGCAATGCAAATCGCGGTAATGACCACATCTGTGAAGTCAGTAGTAATATGATACTAATTATTTTCAGCACCGGAATCGATCCATGTTTTTATTAAATCTATCAGTGGTGGGTCCAGCGGTGGTAAACCATTTGGCATCCGTTCTCCAAAAGGAGGATTCTCTCCCAGTTTTTGAACGATGACACTTTCTTCACTATTACCGGGAATGACTGTGTTTCCATGATCGCCGCCATTAATAAACTCCTCATAAGACGTTAAACTTAGTCCGCTTGTATTTCCATGACACTCAATGCAGTTGGCGTCGAAAATGGGCTGGATATCTACCGAATAATGAATAGTAATTTCTGGAGCAGTCAGTGGTGATTCAGTTCCCATATCCGTGCAAGTCCAAAAAATAATACATAGAAACCTAATAATATATAATTTGTCAAAATAAAGTAATTTCATTCATTAACGAGTATACGGCCTGTCAAAAATAACAAGCTATAAGCTTAACAAAAAAGCCCTCCCGATTTCTCGGGAAGGCTTTTTTAATCAACATGGTATGTAGATTATTTGCGGCCTCTTGCCATTGGGGCGCGAGCCACATTACCATTTTTATCGATAAAATACAGAAAGCCTGATTCGCGCTGTACACCAGCATCTGCCACTTTTTCTGCATTGCCACCGCCTTTACCGGCGCGGGCCATCTTTGATCGCCAGACATTGCCATCTTTACCGAGGTAGTATAGATAACCTTTTTCCTTTGAAACGCCTGTTGATTTTACTGTTTCAGCCATTTAAAACTCCTTATTGTTAATTAAAAGAAAATTGGCATTTTGTCTCTCGACGGTAAAGTGTACACCTTTGAAGGATTATAAGTCAAGAATTTTCTCGTCGGAGCACCGACGAGACAAAAATACCTGTATTTTATGAAATTTGCGGTTATTTCATTCAATGGAAATGTACTAATTTTTTACCCTTAAAAATGCACCGGTAGCTTCTGTCTTCGTTCAAAAATGAACTTCG
>CAZBEY010000050.1:0-14336 GCA_964491015.1 uncultured bacterium
GGCTCATCGTATTCACCATAAACATCCTTCATCACCCAAGTAATTTCACCCACTGTAGTATAGACTTTTACTGCATCAATTACTGCCGGCATTAGGTTCACATTTTGTAAACAATCTTTCTTTAATTTGTCGAGGGCAGACTGAACTTTCAGTTCATCCCGATTCCCTTTAATTCGTTTTAGTTTTTTAATTTGATCGTTTGCGGCTTCTTCGTTGTAGGGGTGGAATTCCACAGGTTTAGGATCTTCCTTTTTCTGAAACATATTTACTCCTACTTTTGGAATGGTTCCATTTTGAATCCCTGTTTCCCGTTCATAAGCTTGGTGTGAAACCTTTTCCTGTATTTTGCCAGTCGCCACCGACGCCACGATACCGCCCATTCCGTCTACTAATTTCATTTCTTCCTTTATCTCTTTTTCAAACTGATCTGTCAATGTTTCAACATAATATGATCCGCCCAAAGGATCGACCGTATCACAAATTCCCATTTCATGAATCAATATTTGCATAGTTCGCAAGGAGAGTTCTGCCGCTTTTTCAGTAGGGATAGTATAGGCTTCATCATAGGAACATAGTGCCATCGTTTGGGTTCCGGACAGAGCGCTGATCAGCGCATAATATGCACTTCGGACAATATTATTCTCCGGTTGTTCTTTGGTAAGACCACCGCCACCACCGCCTGCGATCATTCGCATCCAGGATGATTTATCATTTTTCGCTTGATAGTCTTCCCGAATTATTTTGGCCCATAATCGCCGCCCGCCGCGAAACTTAGCAACCTGCTCAAAAAGATTGCCATAAATATCGAAATTGAAAGAGAGACGGGATGCAAATTCATCAATAGAAATACCTCTTTTTAACGTTTCATCCGTATAGGCTTTTGCAATACAAAAGGCATAGGCCATTTCCTGGATCGGGTTGGCACCGGATTCCCTGATATGGTAACCGCAAATACTTACGGGACTGTATTTGGGGACATGATGCGCGCAGTATTCCACTGTGTCCACAACCAGTTTAACGGATGTATCTACAGGGAAAATCCATGTACCCCGGCCGATAAATTCTTTTAGAATATCATTTTGAGCTGTACCGCGTAATGTCTTGATATCGAAACCTCGTTTTTCTGCCAAAGCGAAATACATTGCCATTAAGATGATTGCTGAACCATTAATCGTGAGAGATACAGTAATTTTATCCAAATCGATACCGTTAAAAGCAATTTCAAAATCGTCCAAAGTGTCCACTGCCATGCCAACACGTCCAACCTCACCAAAGGATCGGGGGTCATCGGAATCCAAGCCGCATTGAGTTGGAAGGTCAAAAGCAACATTTAAACCGGTTTGGCCATTTTCAATTAAAAACTTAAAACGTTCGTTGGTTTTTTCAGGGGAAGCAAATCCGGCATATTGGCGAATGGTAAATGGTCGTGCCCGATACATCTCCGGATGGATCCCACGTGTGAAAGGGTATTGCCCGGGCATGTTTCGGTCGGTCTCAGAATCCTTGATGTCCGCTTGTGTATAGAGGGGTTTTACTTCAATTCCAGATTCAAGGAAAACTTTTTTCTCATCCATAATGGCTCTCTTAATGACCTTTTTTATCGAAATCTATTAAGTAATTGATAACTTCCTCAACCGTCGTCCCAGTGGGGAAAGCGGCGTTGGCGCCGAGGCCCAATAATGCATCAACATCTCCGTGTGGAATATTGCCGCCCACCAGCCACGGAATGGTTAATCCTTTGTCATCCATAACCTCTTTCATTTTCTTGCACAGAATTAAATGGGTTCCCGAAAGAATGGAAAGACCAATAACATCCGCTTCAAAGTCAATGGCTTTTTGTACTATTTCTTCAATTGATTTTCTCAATCCGGAATATGCCACATAAAATCCAGCCTCTTTTACTGCGTGAGCCAATACTTTGACCCCTACATCATGGCCATCCAAACCGGGTTTTGCAAGTAAGACTCTCATCTATTTTGGGGAATCCACCTTAATGACAATTGCTGCTGCAGAATCTCCGGCGGCACAACCGGTAAAGAGGCCATAGCCGCCACCAAGTATAACTAATTCTTCGATTAATTCAATGACAAGGCGCATTCCGGTCGGTCCTTGAGGATGTCCCCAAATTAACGAAGACCCGTAGTTATTCATTGACTTTTTATCCACGCCCATCTCCCTTGCAAAATAGATGTCGTTTAAAGCAAAAGGATTATGGGTTTTGATTGCTTTTATATCAGAAATGTCGATTTCAGCGTCAAATAAGGCCGTCCGGGTTGCGGGAACATTTGCTGTGGGCATAAAGCCTTTCTTTACCCTTCCTTGAGCGAAACTAATCAACTGCACGTTGATGTCTGGATTCAAACTAATTTCAGCAGCATGGGTTGGTGTAGTGACAATCATGCCTGCATTGCCATCAGCGGGAAAGGTTTGCCCTCCAAACGTAACAGTGCCTCCCGGCATAATGGGTTTCAGTTTCCCCAAGCCATCTGCTGTAGATGGAAAAATACCTTCATCTGAGTTTACTGTTCCAACCACTTTACGCCCGGTGGGATTTATTTCGACAGGTGACACCATAAATCGTCTGTGAAAAGAAGCGTCATCGGCAAGGGCGTCTTGATATTGTTCATAGCGTAAAAGGGCAATTTCATTTTGTTCTTTGGTGGTGATTCCCGCTTCTTTGGCGACGTTTTCTGCTGTTTGGAGCATTGGAATATGTACCAACGGATCGTGGTTAAAATTATCCCACACCCAATCTTCAGTTGTACCCTTTCCTCCGGGACCTATGGGGTTAGGGTAGAGAAGGTGAGGTCCGTTAGATGTGCGGTCTGCTGTAATACATAATATGGTTTTTGAGCTATCGCCTCCGGATTCAACTTCAAAAGCCGCACCGGCGATGACTCTGGCAGAAGTGGCACAGGCTTGCCCAATCATAGGCCCGGTTATCCCTTCCGCTCCAATCATTCCTGCCACCCAAGGAGCACCGTAAAAGCAGGATTTCGAAGGAATTGTATTTCCCAAATGCAGCGAATGGAATTCACCCACGTCAATATTGCGTTTTTGTAAAGCATCTCTCGCCACATCGGCTGCAAATTTCAGTGGATGGAGATTAGCAAAGCTGCCCTGCCATTTACAAAACGGTGTACTCCAATAGCCGCCATATGGAATGTATGCTTTATTGAATTGCATTATTTCTCCTGTTGATAATTATTCACAGACCTAGTTCTCGACCGATGTTAATACCCAATATTTCCGATGTGCCTCCACCGATGAGGGTAAATCGGGCATCCCTTAAATACCGCTGAATGGGATATTCCATGGCGTATCCGTAAGAAGCAAAAATCCTGGAAGCAGTATCACAGATAGAATTGGCGCATTCAGAAGCGTATAGTTTTGCAATCATAGATTCTCTTTGCCTTGGTAAATCCTTATCACTTAATGATGCAGCATAGTAAACGTATTGAAGAGCAGTTTCCAATTGAACTGCCATATCTGCCACTTTTAGTCTGACAGCTTGAAATTTTCCAACGGGTCGGCCAAACTGCTCCCGGGTTTTGGCATATTCCACCGCATCTTCATAAGCGGCAGTCGCAACACCGATTGCCAATGCGGCTGTCATAATACGTATTTCAGCTAATATTTCTTTGAGGGAGTCAGTTCCACTTCCGATGTCTCCCAATAAATAATTTTTCGGTAGTTTAACGTCATCAAAAGCCACTTCACTGGTGGCAGATCCCCGAACACCTAATTTTTCAATTGGTTTCCCGATTTGGACACCTTCTAAATGGGTGGGGACAAAAAAGATGGATAATTTTTCATGATTATCTGTTTTAGCAAATACAGTAAAAAAGTCGGCCACCGGTGCGGATGTGACCCATGTTTTTTGACCGCTTAATAGAAAATGATCGTCAAGAACTTTTGCTTTTGTTCGAATGCTGTTTAGGTCACTTCCGGCATTGGGCTCAGTCATGCAAATTCCGCCAATTTTTTCACCTTTCAATGCTTGACTAAAAAAGCTTCGAACTTCTTTATCTCCATATTTAAAGAGAAAATAGGTAGCCATGAGAGATTGCATTGTACACGCAGCCGCCAAAGAAAGAGACCCCTTTGCCAGTTCAATCACCGCCAGACAATAAGACAGAATATCCAATTCAGTCCCGCCAGCTGATTCAGGATAGCGCATTCCAAAGAATCCCAAATCCCCCACTTTTTTAAACAGTGCCATGGGAAACACTTTATTTTTGTCGATGGATTCTGCATGAGGGGTTACTTCATTCGCTACAAAATCTCTGAAAGTTTTTTGAATTAACTCCTGATCATTGTTTAATTCAAAATCCATTATTTTTCCTCTGTAAAAATTCGTGTACAATTATGTTCTCCATTTGGAAGGGAACTGATTGTTTTCACTTGAATTTGAGTACCGAGTTCCTGATTCACATCGTGTACAATCGTCTGCATCCAGCAATCGCATCCGGGCTGATCTTCATCGAGGGCATCATACTTTTTATGCCAGTCAAACCAAGGGCACGCGGAATGAATCAATATGACTTTTCCATTGGATTCCTCCTTCATTTCTGCATTTTCCCCCATAGCCAGCGAACTATTCACTATCATTTCGGCAATTTGAGGTGCGATTGGTTTTGTCCTGTCAATTCGTTTTAAGTATGTCTTCGCAGTATCATGGCCAACGATTTCCCAGTATTTCAAAACAGCTTCTTTTGGATCAGTGTCCGGAAACATTTTAATAAACGCTTCCCGCCATTCAAAATGAGATGCCCGGGTAATTTGGCATAGTGCGTTAAATTTTTGTTCTGTAGTGAAACTCATTTTATTTCTCTATTTGAATGCCATAAATATTGATCGCCTGTTCATTCGAAACGACTCCATTTTGAAAATCTTTCTTTACCTCTTCAGGGCTTCTGTTTTCCGGTTTCCCATATCCGCCGCCACCGCCGGCAATCTGATGATATATGGTTCCATCGGGGATGTCTTCAATCATATCTTTACTCATTGGAACCACTTCGTTGCCGTTAGGATATGTTAAAGAAATACTGTTTAAAACGCTGGTTTTGCCTCCGAATAAACCGTAAGGCGGTTTCACATCACCATCTCCAAAGACTACCATGGTTGTTTTGTCACTGCCAAGCTTTATTTTTGTCTCGACACCAAGACCGCCCCTCCATTGCCCGGGCCCACCGGAATCCAGTAAATATTCATGGTGTAAAAGTGTATGTGGCGTTTGCTGTTCGAACATTTCGTAATCCTGATCTAATATACCCCCGGAAGCATCAATCATTCCAATATGGTCATAGCCATCTGAACCTTTCAATGCTCCGGATCCGCCTTTTAATCCAAGAAAACAAATATCAACGTATTTTTCATTAGTGTTTGGATGATTCCCTGTAAACAATGAGCAGAGTAAATGATTCCAGCCGGCCGTAATTTTATCAGGGATCGCTTCGCTCAATGCTTTGGCGATTGAATCAGCAACCTGGGGACAAAGGTGATTTCCAAAAGTCGTCGCCGCAGGGTAGGAAGCATTCAATATAATCCCTTCCGGTACAATGTATTTTAGCGGTTTTACCATTCCTTCATTATGGGGAATATTTGAATTAACCATTTGCAGAAATGACAGTGTAATGGCAGAGCAGGTGGATGTGTATGTTCCGTTAACGAATCCATTTGTCTGGGGAGAAGATTTAGAAAAATCAAACGTAATCGAATCATCCCTCACGGTCACTTTCGCCCGGATCGTAAATTCTGTTCCCTTGTGTTTTCCATCATAAAATACCATACTGTCCCCATGATAAATGCCATTTGGAATATTTGAGATTTCACTGCGCATCATTGTTTCTGTTGCATCAAATAATTCCTGTTTATGAGCATCAAATGTTTCAATCCCATATTTATTAACTAAAGCCTGGAGTCGTCTCTCGCCCAAGGTACAGGCACCAATTTGAGCTTTAATATCTTCCTGAACCATGGTTAAGCGAATGTTAGCAAATATGAGATTCCAAACGTCTTCCCTTAATTCACCTTTTTCGTAGAGTTTGACAGCTGGAATACGAATAGCTTCCTGCCAGACTTCTGTTGCATTGGGATTGTACCCACCCTGGACGGCTCCACCGATGTCTGCTTGATGACCTTTTGCAGCTGCCCAGCCAATAAGAGTATCTTCCTGGAAAATCGGCTTAAAAATAGCCACATCATTATTCTGGTTCCCCATGGAAAACACATCATTATGAATAACAACATCACCGGGAGAAATATTATCTCCATATTGATCAATGATCACTCTACATACGGGGCCCAGAGAGAATGAAAGAATTGGTAAATTTTCTGTTTGCTCCAGCATTTGCCCTTTAGCGTCGTACAATCCGGTAACAAAATCTTTTGCTTCGCATAAAATAGGAGACCGGGTCGTTTTTGTGAGTGAAATACTCATTTCATCTGTGATGGATTTGAAAGCCCGCTGGAAAATCGAAAGAAGAATTTTATCTATTTTGACCATATTAACCTTATTAATTCACAAGCATTGCAATAGTGTAGTCCCGATATATCGGGAGAAGTTTGTAGCTGTACCAAACATAAAACGTAAATATGTAAAACGTTAATCGCTTTCCTTGATATAATTACGTTTTAAATAATTCCTTACCAAAATAATTTTATTATCCTCACTCATTTCTGTACTTGTGATAAAAATTTTCTTTCTGATGAATAATTCAGGTCAAATCCATTGGGATAATTATCTGTATTATAAACGATGAATGAACCGCCTATCCCCGTGTCACAATCATACGTTTTCCCAAGGAAAATAGTGGTATTAACCTGTTCGATAATAGCAGGTCCTTCGATGGTGTATTTTCCCGTGAATTGATCTCCATCATAGACTGGAATTTCAGCTAAATCATCCAATTCCGGAATATAAGCTTTCCGTTGACACTTTAGAGCAAAATCAGGATTTTTTATTGGGTCAGAATTATCTATTTTTGCAAAACTATTGGGTTTCTGAGTGATGCCAACAGCCCGTAAACGAACATTGATAATTTCCAGTTCAGTCCCTTCTTCTTCCAGTGAATATCCAAATTGGCGGTTGTGTTCTCCATGAAACTCTTTCTTTATTTTCTCAAGGTTGAATGAAAGAATTTCGTCCATTTCCACCTGCAAAGGAACCTCATGGTATTGACCCACATAGCGTAAATCCAATATGGGAATAAATTCCGTCTTATCCTCAACGATTCCTTCCCGGGAGAGAGTATCAATACTTTCCAGTTTCATTTCGTTATATAAATTAAGAAAAAATGTTTTATCAATATCCGAAAATCGAGTGATATAGGATCGGACATAATCATGTTTCAAATCGCCTAACAGCATACCTGTTGCACAAAAAATGGGAGCCACATTGGGAACGACAAACATGGGGATTTCCAGCTCACGGCAGATTTCTCCTGCATGAATAGGACCGGCTCCTCCAGCAACAATCATTAAAAATTCTCTTGGGTCATAACCCCGCTCTACCGATACCTGACGGACTCCCTGGGCCATATTCATATTAATAACACGATACATTCCGGCAGCCGCTTCTATCGTAGAAAGTCCGAGAGGGTCTGATAACTTATCTTTTAATTGATCCAATGCCTTTTCTTTATTGAGTTGATATTTACCGCCGGCAAAGAAATTTGGGTCAAGATAACCCAAAATTAAATCAGCATCCGTACAGGCAGGTTCTTCTCCATTTCTGTCATAACAAACAGGTCCGGGTAATGATCCGGCGCTTTGGGGTCCCATTTGCAGCAGTCCGCCGCTGTCAACCCAGCCAATGCTTCCGCCGCCGGCTCCGATTGTAATGATATCCAATGATGGAAGTGCAATTCTATAGCGGTTAATATCCCCTTCGGTGCTGGTAATACATTGACCATTCACCACCATGCTGGCATCGAAGCTTGTGCCTCCCATATCTATCGTAATGCAATTATCAAATCCAAGCAACTGTGCATAAAAAGCGCCGGCGATGGGCGCAGCTGCAGGTCCGGATAAAACAGTTACCGCAGGAATTTTACGAACTACGTCAGGTGAAACAACACCGCCGTTGGACTGCATGATTGAGAAGCCACCAGTAAAGTTCAGCGCTTCTAATTTGGTAAGTAATGATGCAATATATTTATCCACAACAACACCGATATAGGCATTGACGACCGTTGTGCTAATTCGTTCATAAAATCGAATTGAGGGCAATACTTCATAAGATGCAGTGATGAAAACGTCGTTTAAATTATTTCGTAAATATTCCGTGACTTGTTTTTCATGGGCATCATTCAAATATGAGTTCATAAAACAAATAGCAACCGACTCAACGTTCTCTAATTTCAATTTTTCAACAATGTTCTCCAACTCTGATTCGTTTAAAGGTATCGTTTCGTGTCCATCTGCATCTATTCTTTCATCTAGGGCTAATCGTAAATAACGAGGCACTAAGGGAGTCACATTTTTGTAATGGTTATTATATTGCTCTTCTCGGATGCCGCGACGCATTTCAAGAGCATCCCGAAATCCTTTTGTAGTTATTAATGCTGTTTTAGCGCCTTTCAGCGTGAGCAATGTATTCGTGGCGATGGTTGTTCCATGGACAATGGTTTCAATGCTCTGTATAAAATCATCCTCGTTAAGCGAGAGTTTATCAGCTAATTCTTTTAACCCGGTAATAAAACCAACGGACGAATCTTCCGGAGTAGAAAGGGTTTTGTGCATGACAGCATCACCTGCGTTGGACACCAGGAAAAAATCCGTGAATGTTCCGCCAATATCTACTCCGAGTTTGTATTTCATAAGCGACTTAATCCGATACATAAACAGTAATATTTGGTATGGATTGACATAGTCAATCCATACATCAATACGGTTGATGAATTCCAAAATAAATAATATTTAGATATTTTCATGGAACCAATCCACCAGTTACCATTCTATCAATAACCAATTCATTATCCTTTTATTTATGAACAAAATTTGCTCGTACTTTTGGTCCATTTTCCATAAAATTTTTCAAACCGATTTTCATGTCCTCCGTCTTCATACATTCCCCAAACTGACTTGCTTCAAATTCCAAGCCTTCCTCCAATGTCATTGCAGAACCTTTATAGATCGTTTCAACCAAGATAGAATCAATGGCTTTACTTAAATGGCCCAATTCAACATTCGGAATTTTTTCACCACGATCCATGGGAGCTTTCATCAGAGGTGTAATAGCTAATGAGCCATCGGCAATTTGTTTCACAATGGAAATCCCCGCATCCAAAAGATCACCATCAATTTCTTTATCAACCAAACCGATTTTCACCGCTTCCGATGAAGAAACAGGGCGTCCGGTACGTAATATTTCAGATGCCTTATCCAGTCCAATGAGTCTGGGCAGACGCTGTGTTCCACCTGCCCCGGGAATAAAACCAAGGTTTACTTCTGGTTGACATGCTAAAATGGGCAGCCCAACTTTACATATTCTCATTGTACAAGACATTGCAAGCTCATTTCCACCACCGAATGCGAAGCCGTTTAAAGCGCAAACAATAGGTTTTTTCATATTCTGGATTCTGTTGAATACCACTTGAAAACTCCGCGCATTGTTATAGCCGTCTTCCGGTGTTTTAAGGGATGCAAGCATATGAATATCGGCCCCTGATACAAAGGCCTTTACCCCAAAACCGGTGATGACGGAACCGAGAATAGAATCATCATTTTCCCCTTCAATCAACCCTGCCTCTAAATCAGCGATAACATCAAGATTTAATGCGTTTAAAACATTGGGTCGGCGTATGGTAAAAACAGCAACACCATCTTTAACTGTCTTTATTACATGGGACAATTTCCATCGTCCGGCTTTTTTTGCTTTTTTGAGAGATGAAGGGAATTGGAAGCCGCTGTGTTCATTGCAAAATTCCTCTACAATTTTGTAAGCATTATCGAGACCAATTTTGTTCATGAATGTAAAAGGTGCCTTTACAACCAGGGCCATTTCACAGGCCATATTTAAATTATTGAGATTGGAGATACCCAAATCAATTATAAAAGAGGACAGGGCAAAATAGGCACCCAAGAATTGTTTTTCTAAAAGCGCTTCTTTTTCAGCAGATATATCAATTATTTCACCACGGTTTGCGATATCCCATGGAATGTTTTTTAAAGTGGCTTCCTTTAATGTTCGAGGAGATTTAAACCACGGCATCAGTTCATGATTCATTTCATCCAAACCGTGATTCGTAATTGGGTTGCCACCGGTTAATGCGAGAGCCGTAAACGGACCAACCCCTAACCCGAGAGATTTCCGGGCAACAGCATCAATTTCTTTGATAGTACCATTTCCTTTTTCGAGACATAAAATGGCTGTTTGGCACAGACCTTCAAAAATAGGATCGATAGCGTAGCCGTAAGAGCTTTTAACTTTGATGGGAACCTTGCCGATAGACTCGTAAAAGCCGAGAAGTAGTTCTGTAATGCTTTCTTTTGTTTCTTTCCCGGGAACGATTTCAACAACAGGGTTTCTTTCAGCCGGGAAAAAATAATGAGAGACCAGACAGCGAGTTTTGTTTTCAATATTTTGGAATATTACTTCCGGCCGCAGATGGGAAGAGTTTGATAAGAATATACATTGGTCATCACAAATTTCTTCAACCTGTTCAAAAATGAGATTCTTTATTATTTCATCTTCCGTGGCAGCTTCCAGGACTATTTGTGAACCGGCTATTTTTTGATAGTCGGAAGTATAAGTAATACTGTTTACCATGGTTTCAGCCATGGTTGGTTTGAATGCACCGGAATCAGCGCCATTTTGAATTTTCTTTTCGATTTTCGCTTGAGCACTGATGAGGGCGTCTTCGGAAATATCAACCAATACCAGTTTGACATTATTTTTTGATAAAACTTTGGAGAAATGGAGACAAATGTCCGGACCAATTTGCCCCGCACCAATGATGGAGAGGTGATTAATTGACAAACTTTTAAACTTATAGCTCATTGGCATCGATCTATTATTATTGTTATTTTTTTGATAGCTCACCTTTTCTTTTGTCAAATTATCGAACAACCATTTCAAATATTGCAGAATGGATAAATGCCCCATTCTTGTAATTACAGAAAGTAAGATATAAGTGATGGAATATTTAAATTATATATTGTCTGGATATAAATGCAATATAATAATTCACATGGAAACTATTTGCAAGGAAACAATATAAATTGTCATTTCTGAAATTCAGGATTATTATATGAATGAAAAGTGTTGATGAGTGATAATGTTTTTAAGAGCAATATGTTTTGCAAAGGCCTGCTAAATAATATATGTTAAACTTACCAAAAAATTTATTAATTTGACCACCCGGTCATTATGGGAATTATGCGTCTATAAATACCATGAACTCATTTGAAAAACTACCCATCGAAAAACAAGCACGCATTGTAAATGCATCCATTTCTGAATTTGCTGAACGAGATTATGGAAACGCCTCTATGAATAAAGTGGTGGAGCAGGCAGGAATTTCGAAAGGATCATTGTTCAATTATTTCAAAACAAAAAGCAGTCTATTTTTCCATATTTATCATTTGGCAATTGGGGAAGTAAAGAGCTATTTGCGAGAAGTCCGGGATGAAACGGCTGGATTATCTTTCGATGTACGTCTTTCAAAAATTGTAAGTGCGGGTATTCAATTCATCACTGACCACCCTCGATTGGCACGGATATATTTCAGATTGGTTTACTCCTCAGAGTCGCCTCACCGGAAAAAAATATTAAATGAACTTCAACTAATGTCAGGGGAATATCTCGGTAGAATTATCAATGATGCGATTGATCGAAATGAATTGAATCAAAATTTAAACACCACGCAGGCAGTTTTCTTTTTGGATGCTGTGCTGACACGGTTTTTGAAAGAGTATCATGAAGCGCTGGATTCCGGAGAGGAAGAAAGAATTGAACAGGGGCAATGGGTGCAGGGAATTACTGACTTATTTACAAAAGGATTAAAGTGAAGGAATCACCAATAAATGATTATCCACCTGTAACCGAAATGACAGATAATCAGCGCATAAGTATCGTAAAAGAAATTTTTGCTTCTGTGACAGATAAGTATGATTTTTTAAATCGGTTCTTATCAGGACGGCGGGATGTTGCTTGGCGCAACCGAACTGTAAGCGAAATGAACTTTTTTAATTCTCATCGATTTTTAGATGTAGCTACAGGTACAGCTGATTTAGCTCTGGATTGTGCAAAAATGTATTCTGATGTTAATGTTACTGGAGTGGATTTTGTCCAAGAAATGGTCGATAAAGGAATTGAAAAAATTGAGACAGCCGGATTAGAACAACGGATCCGGTTGGACTGGGGAGACGGAACTGATTTAACATTTGATGACGGAACATTCGATGTGAGTGCCATTGCTTTTGGCATTCGAAATATACCCGATAAATTGAAAGCATTATCTGAAATGATGCGAGTCGTTGTACCCGGTGGACAAGTGATGGTTTTGGAACTCACCACGCCGGAGCCGGGATTGTGGAGGAGTTTCTATGGTTTTTATCTCAATGGGATACTTCCGAAATTTGCAAAATTCTTTACAAAAAATCCTGCAGCGTATGAATACCTTGCGGATTCCATCCTCAATTTTCCAACTCGAAAAGAATTTCTTGAACTGATGGCATCTGTCGGATTAACAAACAGCAGGGCTATTTCACTTACCTTCGGAGTCTGTACGCTCTATATAGGAGTCAAATCATCATGAATGAAAAAGATCTATTAACCATAATCAAACGGGCGGAACGCAATACACTTGCTTCCCACCTTGGGATTATGATAACCAGCGCTTCCAAAGATAAAGTGGAAGGCAAAATGCCGGTAGATGGTCGGACCAAACAACTGATGGGGACGCTCCATGGCGGTGCTTCTGTCGCATTTGCCGAAACGCTCGGCAGCATCGCCGGAACCATTAATGTTGATTATCCAAATGTGTTTGTTGTGGGGGCGGAGATAAATGCAAATCACATTAAAGGTGCTAAATCCGGTTGGGTCTACGGCGCTGCAACCCCTGTCCATGTCGGAAAACGAACCCATGTTTGGGATATTCGTATTATCAATGACGACGATCAACTGGTCTGTGTTTCTCGATTAACTTTAGCTGTGGTGAAAGCAAAATGACCCAAGCAATAAACTAAAATCTTACTGTTTTGAAACATCGTATAGAAAACCGATCCCTAAAAGATTATTGGATTGCTGCCATGGAGCAAAATGCATCTGTCGCCATTTGGCGGTTGCCTAATGAGGATATGGTTCATTTTCTCTGTGATTTTTCGTCGGCACCCAAAAAAGGCAAGACTGATTTTCAATCGTCTCCGGCAGGGTTTGTGATCAGTCCGTTTGTCAGTAAAGGGGGGAATGAAACACTCTTCCTGAAAGCAGATTTGGTCGTGACTTTTTCACAAAAACAATCAGACATACAAATTTCCGATGCAATACCGGAATCTTTTTGGAATTCTATTCATGAAGTGAAAACAAATAGAAATGCAATTCCTTATCATTTGAATGCGCGGCCTGACACAGAAATATCCGGTGAAAAAGAACATTTTATCCAAATGGTTGAAGATGGAATCAAAGCCATTGAAAATGGACAATTTGATAAGGTTGTGACGGCCAGGACGCTGGATGTCCCTCTGCCAGAACCATTTGATGTCATTGATCAATTTCAGCGAATGGAAGAAGCTTACACCGATGTTTTTGTCAATCTCGTATCCATACCGGGAAGGGGGACCTGGATGGGAGCAACACCGGAGTTGTTAATTGAATCATCGAATAAGCATTTTAGAACTGTATCGTTAGCCGGGACACAACCATTTCCTGAAGATACCAATTTGTCCGATGCAACCTGGAACCAGAAAGAAATTGAAGAGCAGGCAATGGTAAGCCGCTACATTATTGAGCAGTTCAAAATAATCCGGTTGCGGGAATTCGTAGAAACCGGACCTCGAACTGTTCGGGCTGGGAGTATGATTCATTTGAAAACAGAATACAATGTGGATCTAACAAAAGTACAATTCCCTGAATTGGCTACCGTTATGCTCCATATGATTCATCCCACCTCTGCTGTGTGTGGCATGCCAAAAAAGCCTTCAGTTCAATTTATTATAGCGAATGAACATTTAAACCGGGAATTTTACAGTGGATTTTTAGGGGCTGTTAATATGGGGGGGAAGTCCTGTCTGTATGTAAATTTACGTTGTATGCAAATCCTTCGAACTCGTTCTGTTCTGTATGCAGGCGCAGGCATTACCCATGATTCAATCCCGGAAAAAGAATGGGA
>CAZBEY010000051.1:0-13925 GCA_964491015.1 uncultured bacterium
ATGAAAAATATTGGTAACTGCACAAGCTTTTTAAAATAATACTTTCCTCTTCTAATGGCCTTTTTTTATCTATGTGGATCTTCCTCATATTAGCGGCTCAAAAAATGATATTTGTTTATTTATAGATATATGATAAAGCAAAATTCCATTCTGATTTTGACGGAGCGTTAATTACATTTAAAATATATTTATCAGAAATAGTCGCTCCCAACTGAAAGGCTAAATAGGAAGATGTTTCATCTGCAAAAGAGAAGGTTGTTGAGTTAAAACCAGGTATTGTTTCCTCATTGTAAAAAATGCCGGCAACAGGATTAGAAATATTTGAAACCCTTATTGTACTGAATATTTTATAAAACTGGACAACTTTTATACTAATATTATTTATGGCGCCCGGAGTCATTTCAATTCTATTATTCAAATAGATATAAAAAAGAGAATTATCTGCATTTCGATAATCGTCTCTAATCGTCATTAATTGGCCCTGACGTAATAGGCTGTTTTCCCGTAAGGCCATACTGCTGATGAAAATACCATGCGTCATCCCAAGAGCCGCGGGGCGAACCAGCAAATTCGTTTTTCCCCACAATATCGCTCCTAATTGAAAATCGTAATTATCTTTATGTTTCCATATGGCGAAGCCACTTGGAAGTCCGTCCGGACGAAATGGTGCCCACCTTCCTATTGCTAAAGTTCTTACACTTTCTAGTGTTTCCTCACTTTTTATATATCCGCCAAGAAAAAAAGTATTCAAAGGTCCTTTAATGAGTCCGGCGCCGCCATATCTAATACTTGAATTGTCATCCATTTCTCCAGTTCCGGTCAAAGCGATAAGTGAAAAGCGAGGATTTTCATACTTTCCTGCAAAATAAGTAGCTTTTCCACGAGTGTTTTTATATATGTTAGAATGTTCTTTTTCATATCCGGCCATTGATTCGTAGCCGACGCGAAACCAAAATGGTTCTGCCGGTTTTAAAGTCATTCGGGAAAACACTGTTTTATTGGTTAAAGAGGTATCCATTATTTTATCATGAGTCATACCCAATTCCACTCGAAAGCGGTCATCATCTTTATATGGAAATAACACAACTCCGCCGGTTAATTGGTTCACCGGAATAATATTCCGATTGTCTAATCCATTATTCATATAGCGCACGAAAAATGTTTTATTCCTCTGATTCTTACTATAAAAATCAAATGCAGTCGTCATTTCACTCCCTTTGGACCAAGCTCCAAACTGGAATTCCCAGACAGTGGGTCTCACGGGTCCATATACAGAATGTCTGGGGTCGGGCTTACCGTGTCCATGCATTGAATGTCCTTGCGGATAGATGGTCATCAGGAGAATTATCCAAATAAATGGAAGTGAGTTTACCCATCTCATGATTCTATTGTATTTCATATGCATTAATGACTTTGTTCATTTAGAATCTATTAATATTGTCTGGCAATGAAAGAATAATTCCCAACATTTTATTTTTTTTATTAGTAAACATCGCAATAAGGAGTTCGAAAATTTAGTTTCTCTTGGTATTGCCTTGACCTCCCAACGATTGTTCTTTATTTTGTCTATTGTAAAAATACATATTAATATCTGAATAAGGATAATTAATTAATTGGAAAAAACAATCATGAAAAAGGAGTCTGGCTTGAAAAATACGTTAAAAATTATTGTTATGATCGGGTGCATTGCTAATTTAGTATTCGCCCAGTCATTACCTTTCACAGAAGATTTTGAGGATGGTGATGTGAGTGAATGGGGACTATATCGAGCAGGAGAAGAAGCCCTTCAGGTTGTGGATATGTCATCAGCTCCGGCTGCTCTGGCAAATGGCGGAAGCAGTGTAGGATATTTACAGGATGCCGATGCATCTTATTCCGGCGCTGCTGTTGCATTGGTCGGGTCTACCACGGATCAAAATTATACAATAGAAGGTGATGTTTATGTCTATCGGAATCACTCACAAGGATCTGCTTATACAGGATTAGTTGTATATGCTGATTCTTCGGTATCGGGTTCAGCTTCCCATGGATATTACGTTAAGCTGGTAGCAGATTTTGATGGTGACAATCGTTTCCGTTTGTATAATAACCAATTGAATATGTCTACCTTCCAATACACATTTTCCCACAGTATTGATGCTTCAGCTGTTGATACTTCAGAAGGATGGCATCACATGTCGGTCAAAGTTCAGACATTGAGCGACGGTACGACAGAATACACATGCGGTTATGATGGTGAAGATCTCGGTTCCTATATTGATGACGGAGCTGATAGGGCAGCCGGTGGAAAGTATGGAGTGTATTGTTTCCAAATGGATGGCGTTGATGGGATTGCCGGGTATTACGATAATATATCGGTAGAGCCAAATAAAGATGTGGTTTACACAGAAGATTTTGAGGATGGTGATGTGAGTGAATGGGGACTATATCGAGCAGGAGAAGAAGCCCTTCAGGTTGTGGATATGTCATCAGCTCCGGCTGCTCTGGCAAATGGCGGAAGCAGTGTAGGATATTTACAGGATGCCGATGCATCTTATTCCGGCGCTGCTGTTGCATTGGTCGGGTCTACCACGGATCAAAATTATACAATAGAAGGTGATGTTTATGTCTATCGGAATCACTCACAAGGATCTGCTTATACAGGATTAGTTGTATATGCTGATTCTTCGGTATCGGGTTCAGCTTCCCATGGATATTACGTTAAGCTGGTAGCAGATTTTGATGGTGACAATCGTTTCCGTTTGTATAATAACCAATTGAATATGTCTACCTTCCAATACACATTTTCCCACAGTATTGATGCTTCAGCTGTTGATACTTCAGAAGGATGGCATCACATGTCGGTCAAAGTTCAGACATTGAGCGACGGTACGACAGAATACACATGCGGTTATGATGGTGAAGATCTCGGTTCCTATATTGATGACGGAGCTGATAGGGCAGCCGGTGGAAAGTATGGAGTGTATTGTTTCCAAATGGATGGCGTTGATGGGATTGCCGGGTATTATGACAATATTGTTGTATCAGCAGGAGAGCAGCTTGCTATTGATACTCATGCAAATTTTGAATTACCAAAATCATTTTCATTAGATCAGAACTATCCAAATCCATTTAATCCGACGACAACCATTTCCTTTGATTTATCCCAAAAATCGAATATGTCGCTGGATATTTTCAACATGAATGGACAATTCATTCGGAACCTCGTCCGCGGAAACTACGGGCCGAATCATTATTCTATCACTTGGGATGGAAAAAATAATATGGGTCGGATTGTACCCGCCGGTGTGTATCTCTACACCATAACGAATGGGTCACAACGAGTTTCCAAGAAAATGATTTTCCTCAAATAGCTTAAATTAAAAGAGAGGGTATAATTATTTCTAATTCTACCCTCTCTTTTAGACTGTATGATTAACAAATCCCATTATTCCCTTGCACTGCTTTTAATAATAATAACCTCGAGTTATGCCGGAGTAGGCGGGAAATTTGCCGGGAAAGTCATCGATAAAAATGGTAATCCGCTAATTGGTGTAAATATTATAATTGAAAATACCGATTTGGGGACAATATCTGATAATCAGGGAAATTATTATTTTCTCAATATTCCTCCCGGACATTATAATATCAGATTTATGATGATTGGATACAAAACTGTTATCCACGAGGACATTATTATTATGTCTGATTTCACAACAAAGTTAGCTGTTGGTATGGAACAGACAGTTATTAGTGGAGAAGAGGTGACGGTAACAGCGTCCAAACCCTTAATACAAAAAGACGCAACATCATCGATCAAAGTAATCGATTCTGAAAATATAGTAGATATGCCGGTGGTTGATTTTAAAGATGTACTTGCGACTCAAGCAGGTTTCACAGAAGATGCTTCCGGCGGTATCCACGTCCGGGGTGGACGGACAAAAGAAATTCTTTATATGATCGACGGCATGGTGGTCAAAGACCCGCTCCAAGGTGATTATTCAGGTTCTGTAAACCAGAATGCCATTCAGGAAATGACCATCATCAGCGGAACATTCAACGCCGAATACGGTCAGGCAATGTCCAGTGTAGTCAATATTGTTACTAAAGAAGGTGGAGATGAATTTAGTGGAAAACTTGAATTCATCTCCCCTCAAATAAACGATTCCCCTTACCATTCTGACGGAGCTTTTAAAGCCGTATCAGATGAAAGTTATGTTTGGACTGATTTAAGAAAACCGCTTTTCAATTACCTGGAAACAAATCTGGAGAATTCATCAGCAACTCCTCTGCTTCCATTGATGGATTTACCCATAAATGGTTCTGCCAGTCTGAACATAGGTGGGAAATTACCTATTATCAATTCCCATTATTTTGCCTCTGCATTTTATAGCTCTATTGATGATTATTTACCCCATGGAATTGATATTAACCAGGATGTACAATTAAAACTCACGAATCGACTTTCTCCAAAAATAAAACTTTCAATTCATTTCCATAGTTCAAATCGCCTATACCAACGTTATTCGCATCGATGGAAATATAGACCTTTGCACCAAGCGCATACTTTTAAATCCAACGATAGAATTGCATTGACACTGACACATTTTTTAAGCGAATCTTTTTATTATAATATATACTTATCCAAACAAAATGTCGCAACTCGAACAGGGGTTATGGATAAATTGCCCGTAGCGAACGGCTATGTACGACCCCTCACTGATGAAACTGTATTTTTCTACGATACCGGCGACCAGGGGATCTATGTAGATAACCGAAGTACCACCCAAACAATTAACATGGATATGACATACCAAATGGATAATATTCATCAGTTGAAAGGAGGCTTTGCATACGCACCCCGTACATTGGATATTTATTCGGTAGAGGAGCCATGGGTTGGTGGAACAAATTTTCAGGATGACACAACATTTACTCCAAAAGAAGGTTCGTTTTTTATTCAGGATAAGATTGAACTGGATTATATCATCCTCAATTTTGGCTTGCGATGGGATTATGTAGACCCAAACGCAACCATGTGGAAAGATATAAACCGGTTTGTGGAGTGGGATTCGACAGAAAATGTTTGGGTACCGGCAGAACTCATAACAGCTCCACCGCAATCTGATTGGAGTCCAAGAGTGGGGATTGCTTTTCCCATAACGGATAATACCGTATTTCATTTTTCCTATGGACATTTTTTCCAGACTCCGACATTTGATGCCTTTACATATAACGCTGATAAAGATGTATCATCCTCTCTACCGCTGGTTGGAAATCCAAAATTGAAAGCACAGAAAACAGTCTCATTTGAAGCAGGATTAAAACAGGCATTATCAAACAAGACGAGTCTTGAAATTAATCTATGGTCAAAAGACATTCGTGATCTTCTTTCGACATTACAGATTCGATATCTTTCAAATATGTATGTTGCTTATACTAATTCTGATTACGCAAACGTCAAGGGTATCGATTTTTCATTGGATAAACAGTTTACGGGAATTTTTGGCAGTTCTATAGCCTATAGCCTTTCCGTAGCAAAAGGAAATAATTCAAATCCAACAGGGGGCTATTTTTCCGCTTACACTCAGGAAGAAGTCCCTCACCAGGAATTTTATCTGGATTTTGACCAGCGCCACGATCTTTCCGTTTCACTCTTTATTAAAACACCCTCAAAGTATGGTCCCGGGTTCAATGGTCTTCGTCCTTTATCGAAAATAAATGCGAATTTGTTAATTAATGCAGGCAGCGGGCTGCCTTATACACCTTATGTAGATCCTACGATAAGAGTGGATATGAACTCAGCAAGGAAACCATGGACTTTTTCAGCTGATTTGAGGATGAAAAAGCGCTTTCTCCTCAATTCTACAGCTTTAACCTTTTTTCTCGAAGTGACCAATCTAACTGATTACGAAAATATATACTTTGTTTACTCTCGCACAGGAAAGCCGTTTGATCCCGGTTTTTCCGGAGTGGGTACCTCAACGGATGCCAATTATAATCCACTCCATATTGGACAGGGAAGAACATTTAGCGCCGGGGTAAATATCTCATTATGATTTTGAAGAAAAACACTGTATTGAATATAATTGTGGCTATTCTTGTCCTATTCAATATGCCAAACAATCTCATGGGTGTGGATTGCACGAAATGTCATGACGAAGTCCCCAGAAGGAGCTTTTTTAGAACATCCGGGTTTACTGAAAAAGCGGTTGGCGTGATGGATAAAGGGCAATTGCAGAACAATACAAGTAATATTGGCGATCTATCGAGCTTTCATCTATGGTTTACCAACGCAGGTCATTGGCCTCGGACAGCGGATTACGATCGTCAGTATATTTTTGGTCTGGGTTTAGTGGTTGCCGTAAATGAACATAATGTAATCGAAACGGTAACGCAGGGACTGTCAAAAGTAACAGATTGGCTGCCGCCTGATGATGCTGCCGGTCGCCATTATTCCGGTGAAATAAGGGCAGAATCGGATGATACGCCATTCCAGGCATCAAGTGATTTTAGAGAAACATGGCCTTTTGGTTACTACGACGATAATGGATCGTGGACTTCAACTGATGATCGTCACTGGCCGGGATATTATCGGGTGGATGTGGGAAATGTGGAAGAAGACACACTTGTTTTGCATCCCGATTCCGGACTTCTTCCCGATAGAGAAAATGAATTTACTTCTGACAGAGACATTTTTTGTATTTACAATGATGATGAGAATGCACAAGGCGCTGTAGGGATTGAAGTAGAACAATCCTCTTATAGTTATGGCCGCCCGTATGCTGAAGATTTCATTTTTTGGGATTTAAAAATTCACAATAAGAGCGGGAATGATTTGGACAGTATTTATGTCGGATTCTATTCAAAATTCCGTCCCGATTATGATAACCACGATTACATCAATATTATGGATTGTGATAATGACGGGAAATTAGATTTTGTTTATGTGTACGATCTCAACAATGCACTCAACAAAACCTGGGCAGATAAGGACGACCCCCTTGCTATGGTTGGGCTGCGAATATTTGACACACCTTTTAATCTTGGAGTAACGGACTTTCATCATTTTGCCCGGGGTGTCTCACCCATCACTGATGAAGAAATGTGGGCGATAACAACTAGTACAAAAGATGCGAGTGTTTTGGATTCTTTATCCTGGTATTTCCATGGAGACAATCAGCGGATTGACTATACGGGTGTGGATTCTCTTGAAACATTCTATCCCTCTTGGTTGGACGACGAAAGTGGTGTTGAATTAGCCGGCGATGGTATCAATTTCATTATCTCAAGTGGGCCTCACAAAATAAAAGCAGACTCCTCAGTGACCGTTTCACTTGGGCTCATTATGGGCAATTCGGGAGAAGTCCCGGCGGAACCGGACACAACTGATTTGATGAATAATCTTCGTACAGCCAACAAAATGTATGACCTATATTTTCAAGGATCCGGACCGCCGGATCCTCCAACGGTAACAGCAGTTCCTGGAGATGGAACAGCAACACTTTTTTGGAATTCAAATCCTTCGGAATCTTCAGTCGATGTTTTAAAAGAAGTTATGGATTTTGAAGGATACAAAATATTTCGAAGCACCGATCAAGGTCAAACATGGGGGGAACCAGTTACAAATGCTTATGGGATTCAGGTCGGCTGGGTCCCCATCGCCACGTTTGATTATTCGTTTGACGAAGATACATCGAGATATGGGGTCGCAGTATCGGGGTTGGATCCGTTATTTCCACAGTTTTTAGGCACGAATTCTGGTCTTGTTCATACATTTACGGATAACAACCTCATCAACGGACTGGAATACTGGTACTGTGTAACGGCCTATGATCGAGGAAGTCAAAACCCCGATAGTTTAGAACAATCCTACTTATATCCCCTTGGGTCATCTATTTTTGAACCCCATACTGTTTCGGTCATCCCCGGTGGTACGGCAAATAATTTCACCAATGCATCTGTTCCGTCAGGGCAGCTAGAACCACATGGGGGGGTCTGTAATGGTATAGTTAAAATTGAAATTGCAGACCAAACACAAATAACAGGACACGGATACAAGGTTACATTTTCTGACAGCGCTCTATACATTGATGGAAACGATACAGCATACGGTATGGGCTTCACGCTTATTGACACAACCGAAATGGACACGCTTTTTGATAAATATATTTTCTCTGATCAAACTGGAGATAACCTCCCCGTCGTGGATGGTTTTCGGATTACGGTGCAAAATACACCTTTAGGTATTAAAGAATTCGGTTGGACAAAAGTACAAAATGATACGTGCACTTTTGACTGGAGATATAAAAGTATTAACCCGAATTTAGGCGCCCAGCTTATCCAGGAAGATATTTCTTCTTATGATGACTGGAGGATTACGGTCAATTATGAAGGAGGAGATTCAGTTAGATGGACCGATGTTTTCACCGGGTCCGAACAGAACAATAAACAATATTTACCATTAAAAATTGAAATTATTAATGATCCTGAAAACCCAAAGGATGTTACCAGTACATCCTGGTTGGGGGAATTCGCTATTTTGGCTCCTGAGGATTATCGAAAAGATTTCTATAGTCCATTGGGTTGGGACCTTGAACCCGGCGGTAAAGGTTATACGCCTGCAAGTATCGGCTGGTTTGAAAAACATGTAGATATTCTTATTTTAGAGTCAGAGGAAACGAACTACTTACTGTTATTCACCAACAATAAACCGGATTCATCCTATAATAAGGATAATGAATTGGAGATTATTCACGCGAAGGCCCCCACCGATGGTGATGAGTTTACTGTTAGAACGTATAAACCCTTCAGAGAAGAAATTTATTATACATTTGGAACGACAGCTATGTTGGAGAAATCAAAAACAGATTCCAATTCTTTAAAAAATATACATGTAGTTCCCGATCCATACATCGTCACAAACATTTGGGAATCCAGCGAATTTGGGAAAAAATTAAAATTCAATAACCTTCCGGATCAATGCACTATTAAAATTTATACATTGGTCGGAGACCTATTAGCGACGGTTGAACATGATGCCCCTAACAACTATGAGTTCTGGGATATGCGAACAAAAAATGATCAATTTATTGCTCCGGGTGTTTACTTATACCACGCTAAAGCACCAGACGGTGATGAAAAAACAGGCAGATTTTTAGTCATAAAATGAAAATATATTTTCCCACAATCCTTTTGTTCACATCATTCGCTTTAGGCGGTGGTGATTTTGACAAAGTTGGAACCACAACAGCTCAATTCCTCAAATTAGGCGTGGGAGCCCGTGCAATGGGTATGGGTGGTAGTTTTGTTGCATTGTCCGATGACGGATCAGCAATGTATTGGAACCCCGCGGGAATGGTGAACCAAAAAGATTTGGCCACCACATTCAATCATCATAATTGGGCATTGGATATTTCTCATGATTTCGTTGGTGTATCCTTCCCCACAGGGCGATCCGGTGTTTTGGGTCTTTCACTCACTACCCTTTCTATGGATGAACAGGACGTAACAACCGTTAATGAGCCTGATGGTAATGGACAAACATATTCCGTGATGGATATGGCATTCGGAATAAGCTATGCCCATCAAATCAGTGACCGTTTTAGTTATGGTCAAACAGTAAAATTCATTCGTTTAATGGCTTATAATGAAATTGCAAATACAGTAGCCATTGATATTGGTATGCTTCTTCAAACAGATTTTCATGGTTTGAAAATAGGCATGTGTCTTTCCAATTTCGGTGGTGAGCCTCAATACGAAGGGCGGGACCTTATCGATAAAGCAGATATCGACGAAGACATTGCCGGTAACAATCTTTCAGATGTGACTCTAACCACCGAACCTTGGCCGTTACCCTTATTATTTCGTATTGGAATTGCTGCTGATTTACTTGGTAAAAATGATGCATTTATCTCAAGCAACAGAAATCGGTTAACCATGAGCCTTGACGCAGAACATCCAAATGATAGTCGTGAACATTTGAATTTGGGTTGTGAATATTCTTTTAATGAACTATTTTTCTTAAGAGGCGGGTATCGATTTAATTACGATGAAGAATATATGACGTTTGGTACCGGTCTGAAAATAAACTTAGGAATTTTTGGAAAAACGTTCTTGAACTACAGTGTCAGATCCTTTGGACCATTTGGTAATACAACTCAAATTTCAATGGATTTAGAACTATAATAATTTATGATGAAAGGAAAAATTACTCATGCCTAAAATAAAAATTGTTTTTGCATTTTGCATATTGATGGTATGTTTCATTCTCGCCCAGACAAACGAAAAAAATTCATCAAACCAATCGATAAAAAACGCATCAGAAGAACTACCTGTTCGTGCGATCCCTAACCTGGACAAAGCAGCAGAAGCATATTTTTCTCCTGATGGAAAAAGTATTATTTGTAATGCGAAGGTGACGGTTGATGATGAAGTCCATCATGTTTACACTGCTAATATAGACGGAACTGACATTAAACGGATCAACGATAAAGGTGAAGATGCCTGTTCATATTATTACCCATCTGGAGATAAACTGATTTGGACGTCCACCAGAGATTACCCTGATATGCCGGTTGGCAATTGGTCTATTCCGACTATTTATCCGCAAGGCGCTGAACTGTACTCAAGTGATCTCGATGGAAATAATGTCGTTCGCTTGACACACAATGAATATTACGATGCTGAAGTGTCTGTTTCTCCGGACGGGAAATGGATTCTCTTTACGCGTCAAATTGACGGAAACCTGGATTTATGGAGAATGAAACCAGATGGGACCAAGGAACAACAGATTACTTTTACAGATGATTGGCAGGAAGGTGGTTCCTTTTATATGCCCGACAGCAAAACAATTCTTTTCCGTGCATGGAAAAAAGAATATGATGATGCCCGGAGTAAACCAATGACCATTTTCACGATAAATCACGATGGGACAGATTTAAAACAAATTACTTTTGAAGACGATCGGACTAACTGGGCGCCGCACCCCGGTCCGGATGGAGATCATTTTGTATTTGTGAAAGTGCTGCCTCCCCATAATTTTGAAATATTCTTAATGAGCATGAAAACCGGACTGCAAATTCGGTTAACATACAACGACGCCTTTGACGGCTTCCCTGTTATATCACCGGACGGAAAATTTCTACTATTTTCATCCAGTCGAAATGCCAAACCGGGGGAGAGAGGTTTGTCTCCTTTTATCATGGATATTAGTTCATTGATGGAATAATCCAGCTGGGATTCCATCAGTCGGTTCTTAATTGCACATCAAATTATTTGGATGCACCCCTCTGCCTTTGAGTCAAGTCCCCTGACTGGTTCTTAACTCAAGGCTTCTATAATATTACTGTCATAGCTGACGGAGCGACTCTATCTCCCTTCTACGATAAAAGTCCGGAATAAAATGATGGAGCGGAGTAAAATCATTATTACACATCAAATCCTTCTAGCGTGAATTTGAGGCAACCAGTGGCGTTGTCACCCTTGATCGAGGGTTAAATCTTTAACTTTGCGAAAGTTTTTGAAAGAATCATATACCAATATAAATAATACACTTGCAATTAAAATGATCGTTTATTAGTTTATGACTGACCGTTTAGTCAATATAAAAGGTAATTATGTCTCCTAGATCAAAAGAACAATTTGAAATCATGCGGAAACAAAGTCGCTCATTGATACTCAAAGCTGCTTTCGATCAATTTATTCAAAATGGATACAGAGAAACGTCCATACAAATGATTGCTGTTAAAGCCGGAATATCTAAAGGATTAGTTTATAATTATTTTGATAGCAAAGAGGCTATTTTAAATGCGGTATTGAAAAACAGGTTTTCTGATATTGAATCAAAATTGCAAATCCTGAATTCCATCGAAGATCCACGGAAAAGATTGACTTTTCATATAGAAAAGGCTGTGGAAAACATCAGGAATAATCCCGGCTTTTGGAAAATGCAGCATCAGTTGCTGAGCAATCCTTCAACCCATCCGTTTATAATGACAGAATTAATTAAATTCCTTTCTTTAGTGCGAAAGTTTATTGAAAACATTTTAAATGAGATAGGTTTTCCCAAGCCTAATGAAGAAATACTCATATTTGAAGCAACCTTTGATGGTATGATCAATCGATACATTCTTTCTGATGGCACATATCCAATTGATATTGTCAAGAATCATTTAATAAAAACATATTGCCAAGTCAATATTAATAACAGGAATTCCCACTAATGGTATAAATGACAAAGCTAAAGCCGGACCGTCGACTGATGATTTTAAGTATCCAAGTGAAAGATTAAACAAAACACAAGGAGTCAATCATGAAAAAACCGCTAAAGAATACGATATTTGTCGTGTTAATTCTACTTTACGGGTGTGTCAGTCTAATTCGCATAAAAGTCGGACCGGCACCAGATCTCTCTATTGAACCCACAGAGGAGCGAATTGCGAGGGGGGAGTACTTGGCCAACGCAGTAACTGGATGCTTTGATTGTCATTCGGAACATAAGTGGGATCATTTTGCCATTCCTATTGTAGAGGGAACAAAAGGAAAAGGCGGAGAATATTATGGTGAAGAATTAGGCGTGCCCGGAAAGGTGTTTCTTACCAACATTACACCTTATGGTCTTGGGGATTGGACAGATGGAGAGATATTCCGCGCCTTGGTAAGCGGAGTAAATAAAGATGGGGATGCCCTTTTTCCCATGATGCCATACATGAGTTATGCTACGATGGATGAAGAAGATGTTTACTCAATTATCGCTTATTTACGAACCCTAAAATCCATTCCAAGTACTGTAGGAAAAAGCAAACTCAATTTTCCATTACCATACATTATTCGAACCATGCCGAAAGATTATGTTCCCGTGACAAAACCCGATCCGTCAAATGAGATTGAATATGGTAAATATTTGGTTGGAATCGCCGGATGTGTCAGTTGCCATACACCCATGGATGGACACAACCCAATTAAAGGAATGGAGTATGCCGGTGGATCAGATCACCCGCTGCCTGGAAATGGATTGGTTAGATCTTCCAACTTAACACCTGATCCAGAAACAGGAATCGGTAATTGGGAACGGGACGATTTCATTGAGCGATTCAAAGAATTTGAATCACCAGATGCAAAAAATATACCTGTGGTTGACAATAAGAATACAACCATGGGCTGGACGTCTTACGCTGAAATGACAGAAGAGGATTTAGGGGCTATGTATGCCTATCTCATGTCTTTAAAACCCATAAAAAATGAAGTCGTTTTATATCCAAACAATTAAAGATCACGCTTGATATTGAACCAATGAAACAATAAACAAGTGTCTGAATATATGTAGTAAATGGCGACCAACGGTGCTGGGATTTAATCACGCATCATCTTCAGATATTCATTATTTTCCGATAGGATTATTTGAATGTCTGTTAGAATAATAACCGATTATTTACAACGTTTAGCGGACCCTGAGATTGCTGAACACTCCCAGAGATTTTTCAAAACTGGTAAAGGTGAATATGGTGAAGGGGACCTTTTTTTGGGCATCCGGGTTCCCGTGGTCCGAAAAGCAGTCAATAAATTCAAACATACACCCATGGAAACAATTGAAGAACTGATTCAATCAGACTACCATGAGATTCGACTTTTTTCACTTCTATCCCTAGTCGATCGATTTATAAGAGGGGCTCCCGACGTACAGAAAAACATTTATCAATTGTATCTCAACCATACCCGTTATATAAATAACTGGGATTTGGTGGATAGTTCCGCTCACTATATCGTTGGCGCATATCTTGAAAATAAGCATAAGACCATTTTAGATGATTTTTCAACGTCAGATTCTTTATGGGAACGGCGCATAGCTATTATGTCTACATTTTTTTATATTAAGAAAAACCATTTTACAGATACATTACGCATTGCGAAAGTATTGCTCCGAGATAAAGAAGACTTGATCCACA
>CAZBEY010000052.1:0-13885 GCA_964491015.1 uncultured bacterium
GAAGTTCATCGGACCCCCGGGAGCGAAAGCAATGTGAAGGAAATTTACGATAAAACGAGAGCGTTGAAAAAAGAGCGCGGCGATGATTTGGTTGTGTTGAATCAGTTCGAAGAAATATCCAATCCCCTCTGGCATTTTGCCATCACAGGATCGGCTATGGCAGAAGTCTATGAGACAAATAAAGAAAATGAATCCCGTTTTAGCGGTTTATTTTTAACGCAGGGCTCTGCAGGAACGTTAGGTGCCGGAGATTATTTACGTGAGAAATATCCAGCGATAAAAATTGCCGCCGGTGAAGCGCTTCAATGTCCAACGCTATTGTATAATGGATACGGAACCCACCGCATTGAAGGGATTGGTGATAAGCACGTTCCCTGGATACACAATATGAAAAACATGGATATGGTCATTGGCATCGATGATGAAATTTCCATTAGGCTCATGCAGCTGTTTAATGAATCGGTCGGAGTGAATTTTTTGAAGGAACAAGGAGTTTCTAAAGAAATGGTTCATAAACTCCACCTTCTGGGAATTTCCGGAATTGCTAATCTGGCTGGCGCGATAAAAATGGCAAAATATTATGAATTCAATGAACAGGATATGGTATTTACCGTTGCCACTGATTCCATGGAAATGTACGGTTCCCGATTAGTGGCGGAACAGGAAAAGCACGGCGAATATTCCATCCAAAATGCTGCGGTTGATTTTGAAGCAAGGCTCATGGGACTGGATTCGGAAGGCATCATGGAACTTTCCTATTATGATAAGAAACGAATGCATAATCTGAAATATTTCACCTGGATTGAACAGCAGGGAAAAGCTGTGGAAGAACTGGATGCCCAATGGTATGATGACAATTACTGGAAAAACGCCTATAATCAGGTGGATGCATGGGATGAAAAAATAACTGAATTCAATGAAAAAACAGGATTGTTGGATCAATACGGGGTTTAGTCGCATTAGCCGCCAAGGACGCAAAAGTACACGAAGGATAAAAACAGAATAGAATACGGAAAAAGTAAAAGAACGATAAATGACTCTATATTTCCATACCGGATATACCTGTATTTCCTGCGGTGAATCCTCATCAGTTGATCCATTTCACTATACATGTGAAAAATGTGGATCCAATCTGGATGCTGTTTTTGACTATAGTGGGATAAAACAGAATTGGTCTAAAAAAATATTGTCAAAGAATCCCGACCCTTCTATTTGGCGATTTCTTCCTCTTTTACCCGTTTCACATAAACCACAAGAAACTTCGATTCAGGTAGGTGGTACGCCATTAGTGAATTCTACCCTGCTTGCTCAAGAAATGGGTATTAAAAGCATTTGGCTGAAAGATGATACCCGAAACCCCTCCGGCTCATTGAAAGACCGGGCAACTGAAGTGGGAATTCATCATGCCAAAGAATTGGGTTTTGACACTGTGGTAGCAGCTTCCACCGGGAATGCAGCCGCTTCTCTGGCGTGTTTGTCTGCACACCATCAAATGGAAGCAGTAATCTTTACCCCCTCTTCGGCGCCACCTGCGAAATTGACACAGATTTTACAATACGGCGCAGAATTATTCCCTGTAGATGGCAGCTATGATGACGCCTTTGATTTATCCGTGGAAGTAGTAAAGATAATAGGCTGGTATTCCAGAAGTACTGGGACAAACCCAGTTATGTCAGAAGGAAAAAAGACAGTCGCTTTGGAAATCGCAGAACAATTGAGTTGGAGTGTTCCTGACCAGGTATTTGTCCCCGTGGGCGACGGCTGCATCATTGGAGGCGTTTACAAAGGATTTTACGATTTACTCCAACTGGGCTGGATAGATCATATGCCCAAAATCGTAGCTGTTCAGGCGGAAGGGTCCGCTGCCATCGAGAATGCGTTGAAAAACGGTAACCTTATTTCTGTAGATGCCGATACAATTGCAGACAGCATTTCCGTAGATTCGCCTCGGGATGGACAGAAAGCCCTTCGGGCTGTGAAAAAAAGTAATAGCTATGGATTAACAGTAACTGATGATGAAATTTTAGACGCTCAACATCATTTGGCAAAAAGAACCGGAATTTTTGCTGAACCGGCTGCTGCGGCTTCTTTTGCAGGATTGATAAAATCCGTTAATAATGGAAAAATTACATCGGATGAAAGCGCTGTATTGCTCATTACAGGTACGGGTCTCAAAGATATTCCATCTGCTCAAAAGACGGTGAAAATTCCATCACCCATTCTGCCGGAATTACAATCCTTTCAAGACAGATTCAATGGCTGATTTTCTCTTTACTATTTCGTTAAAAATAAACGGAAAATCCATTCAAGCTGAAGTGCCGGCGAATCTTCGATTGCTGGATTTTCTTCGTAACGAACTGAATTTAACCGGAGCCAAGGAAGTATGCGGAGAAGGGGAATGCGGTGCCTGTACAATAGTTTTAGACGGAAAAACGGTAAATTCATGTTTGATCCTTGCGGTGGAAGTTGACGGTTCGGAAATAACGACGATCGAAGGACTTTCAAATGGGAAAATATTGAATGAAATGCAGGAGGCTTTTGTGGATCATCATTCGGTGCAATGCGGTTATTGTATCCCGGGAATGGTTTTGTCAGGAGAACAAATACTGAAAGATCATGATTCCCCTGATAGGCAAACGATTAATGAAGATTTATCAGGAAATATTTGCCGCTGTACCGGTTACCAAAAAATAGTAGATGCTATAGGGACGGTTGGACACGAATTACACGAATGAGACGAATGGACACTAAAATAATTATAAAACTTCGTGTAGGTTCGAAAAGATTCGTGTCATTAGTGTCCGTAATAAAGTGAAGTATTTTAAACCAAATAGCATCACAGGAATGCAGGAGGCTTTTTATAAAGAAAAAGGATCTACCGTTTCTATTCTTGCAGGTGGAACGGATTTAGTACCACAATGGAATGAGAATAATTCATTAAAGCCAGAGGTTCTAATTGATATTAAAAAAATCAACGGTTTTCAAGGAATCCATGAAGACAAAGATTCACTTATCATCGGCGCTTTAACGACGATTCAGGAAGTCAAGAATTCGATATTAATCCAAAATCATTTTGGAGCCTTATCTGATGCTGCAGGCCAATTTGCCGGAGTTCAAATCCGACATCGCGCAACGATTGGCGGTAATATTTGCAATGCTTCACCTGCAGGAGATATGTTGCCCGGTTTATATGCACATCAGGCCGATATTCAGCTAATTAACCCAAGGGGAAATCGTTTAATTCCAATTTCAGATTTTATTGTTGGCCCAGGAAAAACTGTATTAGAATCAAATGAAATTGTATCTGAAATCCATCTAAAGAAAAGTGGTGAATCATCTCATTTTTACAAATTGGGTCTACGTCAATCTATGGCCATTGCGGTGATAAATTTTGCCATTGCTTATTCTAAAGACTCCGATAACGCATTTACATCCTTGAATATTTCTGCTGGTTCTGTGGCGCCCACGGTTGTATATCTCCGATCATTCGCCGATGCTATTTTGCAAAATGTTTCTTTGGAGAAAGCTTTGCCATTAGTGGATGAAGATATATCACCGATTGACGATATCCGGGCTACTGCTAATTATCGACGAACTGTGTTAAAAAATGTTTTGAAATATACTTTTCGGCACGAATGTCACGAGTTGAGCGAATGAAAACGAATATTATATATAAGGATTTGTCTTATCGTATTGTTGGGTTAGCCATGGAAGTTCATAGCAAACTTGGCCCTGGTTTTCTGGAGAAAGTAAATGAAAATACATTGATGCTATTGTTTAAAAAACATGGCATTCGGGCAAAGGCGCAAGTACCTATTAAAGTGACTTTTGAAAATATAGTGATTGGAAATTATATTGCTGATATTTTGGTTGAAGAAAAAATCATTTTAGAATTGAAATCCGCAGTGTCTATTGCTGATGCACATAAAGCCCAGGCACTTAATTATTTAAAAGCCACTGGATTGAGATTAGCTATCATTTTGAACTTTGGTACGGAAAAATTGGAATATGATAGAGTAGTGAATTGAATAGGACACGAATATCACTAACGAGGCGAATTGACTCTGCAACTATTTTAAAACTTCGTATGGATTCGAAAAGATTCGAACCAGTTGTGTCAAAAAGAAAGAACCATGTCCGATAAGCTTTACCCAATAAAACTCCGGAACTTGCTAAAATGGATTCTTGAAGAAGAAAAACATGGCAGCATTTTTGGTATAACCAAGGAGCTTTTCTTTCAGCCAAAACCGGATGATGTATTCAGAATGGGTCGGTACGGACAACTCATGGAAACACCCATCGGGGTGGCCGCCGGACCCCATACACAAATGTCCCAGAATATAATTTTATCCTGGCTTATGGGTGCCCGGTACATCGAATTGAAAACGATTCAAACACTGGATGAACTGGAAGTGTCCAAACCCTGTATTGATATGCAGGACGAAGGGTATAATTGTGAATGGTCCCAGGAATTACGGCTTCACCAATCCCATGCGGAATATTTAAATGCCTGGATAGTGATCCACCTTCTAAAAGACAAATTTGGTTGGGGATCGGGCGAAGATTTGGGCGGCATTTTTAATATGAGCGCTGGTTACGATTTGGCGGGAATAAAAAACGAAAACATCCAGCAATTTCTTGATTTGATGGAAAATAGTCAGACAGAATTAGATAATCGTTTGGACCAGATATCGGATCTTTATCCCAACGTGAAAAATTTATTTGTTCCTTCAAAAATATCGGATAACCTGACTTTGTCCACTATGCATGGTTGTCCGCCGGATGAAATTGAAGCCATTGGTACTTATCTCATTGAAGAACGGAAATATCATACCACCATTAAATTGAATCCAACTCTATTGGGCGCCGAGCAATTAAGGGAAATATTGAATCATCGGCTGGGGTACAAGAATGTGACTGTTCCCGATGAAGCATTCAACCACGATTTAAAATATGCAGATGGACTGAATTTGATCAGAAATTTACAGATGAAAGCGAAAAAGCAGGGTGTAGCGTTCGGACTGAAACTCACCAACACATTAGAAGTGGAAAACCATAGGCCGATCTTTCCACAAAAAGAGACCATGATGTATTTAAGCGGCCGGGCCCTCCATCCCATCAGCATATACCTGGCAGCAAAACTGCAAAATGAATTTAATGGAAAACTGGACATTTCATTTTCCGCCGGCATAGATGTCTTTAATGTTGCGGGTGTTTTAGCATCAAATATTAAACCGATTACCATCTGTACCGATATCCTGAAACCGGGAGGATACACACGGTTAGCCCAGTATTTAACCGAAATAAATCAGCGGTTTAAAGAAAAAAATGCCTCATCTATAAACGAATTTATTTTGAATAATGAAGGTGGCTCTGATGTGGTGAAATCAGGATTAAATAATCTGAACCGATACGCCGAATCTGTTTTGGATAACACAGCTTACCAAAAAGAAAACAAGCATTTTGATTCTATCAAAACCAACCGGATATTAACAGCATTTGATTGTGTGCAGGCGCCGTGTATTGAAAATTGTGCCACGGACCAGGAAATTCCCGAATACATTCACCATGTCGTCAAAGGTGATTTTGACAAATCTTACGAAACAATACTCCGAACCAATCCCATGCCCGGTGTAACGGGGTCTGTTTGCGATCATTTATGCCAGATGAAATGCACCAGAAATAATTTGGACAACACATTGCTGATTCGGGAAATTAAACGATTTGCAACAGAGCAGAGTCATATTCCAAGTCCGGTCCCGAAATCCTCGAATGGACAAAAAGCGGCTGTTGTTGGGGCGGGACCATCGGGATTATCCTGTGCTTATTTTCTTGCGTTGGAGGGATTTGATGTCCACATTTTTGAAGCAAAACCATTCTCTGGTGGTATGGTATCCGATGCCATTCCCGTGTTCAGACTCACCGATGAAAGTGTCCAAAATGACATTCAACTGGTGGAATCGGTTGGCGTGGAGATCCACTATAATTCTCCTGTAGAAAAAGACCATTTTAAAGAACTCCAAAACGATTTTGATTATATTTATCTGGGTGTCGGCGCCCAGAAGAATAAGAAATTGAATATTGAAGGTGAGGATTTGCCCAACGTGTTGGAACCACTGACATTTTTATCCCGGGTTCGATGCGGAGAAATTAGCACAATTGGTAATCGGGTTTCCGTTATTGGTGGTGGAAATACAGCCATGGATGCGGCCCGGACATCTCGTCGACTGGGAGCAGACGTAACCATCGTTTATCGTCGAACTATGAAAGAAATGCCTGCTGATATTGAAGAAGTGGTGGCTGCTTTGGATGAAGGCATCTGTCTGGAAGAATTGACGGCTCCTAAGGCCATATCACGCAATGGAAATGGAAGTGTTATAATGACCTGCTCTAAAATGGCATTAGGAGAAGCTGACGCGAGCGGTCGTGCCCATCCGGTCAAAATTGAAGGTTCAGATTTCGATATGGAATTTGACACGATTATTCCCTCCATTGGACAGGATATTGCTTTCGATTTTCTCACGCGGGAAGATTTGGGAGTTAATTCTGATACTAATGAAACAAAAATTACAGGAGTGTTTGCCGGGGGCGATGTGGTTCGCGGCGCCTCATCGGTCATTAATGCTGTAGGTGATGGTCGCAGGGCAGCGTTAAATATTATTCAGTCCGCAAATTTTCAATCTGGTAGCCATGCAAACATTTCATCCATGAGGCATGACAAATCCCATTATCAAAAGAAACTGGCCTTTCGGGAATATGGTTTAGCTGTTCCCCACGTTTCGCCGAATGAACGGATCAACTTTAACTTGGTAACACGGACTCTGACAAAATCCGAAGTGATGAAAGAAGCGGACCGCTGTCTTTTATGTGATGATGTTTGTGATATTTGCGTCAGTGTCTGTCCCAACTTATCCAATATGTCATTTATAGCGAAACAAAAGAGCTATCCGGTTTATCGGGTTAAAAAGTCAGGGGATGGCTTTGATGTTGAAATGACAGGAAGTTTTCAAATTTCCCAGGAACCCCAGATAATTAATATTGGTGATTTTTGTAATGAATGCGGGAATTGCACCACTTTTTGTCCCACTTCCGGTGATCCATATAAAACAAAACCGCAATTTTATTTAACAAAAAACACATTTATAATGGAATCCAATGGTTACTTGATGAATGGAAATGAGTTGCTCTATAAAAAATTAGGGGATTTATCTTCTTTGAAAGTTTCAGATAATTCGTTTAGGTTTAGTAATCATGAAATTGACGTCACAATAGGTAAACTGAGTTTGGAAATCACATCAGCGACATTTTTAAATGGGAAAACAGAGATTGACTTGTCACAGGCGACGGAAATGATCGTACTATATGAAAATTTAAAGGAATTTCCAATTTTTAAGGCTAGTCAGGTATGAGTCGCATATTAATTCATAATCCACTGGCTGTCGCCACCATGAATGATTCGAAAGAAGAATTTGCCGGTGGTCATATTTTAATCGAAAATGATAAAATTGCTTCTATTGGATCTAACAAACTGGATGTTCAGGCTGATACGGTTATTGATGCGACTAATATGATTGCTCTCCCTGGGTTAATCAATACACACCATCATCTTTACCAGACCCTCACGCGGAATATTCCGCTCATGCAGGATCAGACTCTCTTTGGCTGGCTCACCAACCATTATAAAGTGTGGCGTGAGTTGACTGAAGAAGCTGTTTCGGTAAGTACAAAGACAGGATTGCTGGAGCTGATGAAATCGGGAACGACTACCAGCTCTGACCATCTCTATTTATTCCCAAGCCACACCAGTGGAGAATTAATCGATACAGAAATTGAATGCGCCAAAGAATTAGGTATTCGCTTTCAGCCCACCCGGGGATCCATGTCCCTTGGGAAATCACAAGGTGGACTGCCGCCGGATGACATGGTCCAAACAGAAGCGGAAATCCAGGCCGACACGGAACGATTACTGGCGAAATACCACGATGATTCAAACGGCGCCATGGTTCGGATTTCTTTGGCGCCTTGTTCGCCCTTTTCCGTGACACCGGAATTAATGAAATCCACAGCAGAATTTGCATTGGGCAATAATCTCCAAATGCATACCCATTTGGCAGAAACATTGGATGAAGAATCCTTCTGTATTGAACAGTTTGGCAATCGACCGGCAAAGTATGTTGATAATTTGGGATGGATGAATGCCAATGCATGGTTTGCACATGCTATTCATTTGAATGATGAAGAAATACAACGGATGACAGAGACGGGTGCAGGAATGAGCCATTGCCCCACGTCCAATATGAGATTGGGCAGCGGTATTGCCCGTGTCAAAGAAATGATAGATGCTGGTGTCCAGGTCAGTATTGGTGTGGATGGGTCAGCTTCCAACGATGCAGGAAATATGCTTATGGAAATCAGAAATGCCATGATGCTTTCCAGGCTTCGTGATGAACAATTTTGGCTGTCCGCCAGAGATGTCCTTTGGATGGCCACCCGTGGAGGTGCTTCCGTATTGGGACGAAACGATATTGGACAGCTTTCGGTTGAGAAACAAGCAGATATTGCATTATTTTCCATGGACAGATTGGAATATGCCGGTGGATTATCAGACCCGATTGCATCACTTATATTTTCAGTCCGGACTGCGCCGGTGGATGTGTTAATCATCAACGGTTCAATCCCAATAAATGACGGAAATTCTAACATAGATGAAAAAGCGTTAATCCGGTCTCATAATAAGATTGCAGAAAAAATGCTGCAAAAAGCACAACAAAAAACAGACATCAAATATTTAGCCGCAAAGAACACAAAAATACACGAAGAAAAATGAATAAAGGAGTTAAAAAGCCTGTGGCTATAGAATTGTGGAAAAATGAAAAAACCAAACTTTGCTGAAGTTTTAAATTTCCGCAAAGATAATAAAGTTTGAATGGATTCTAAATGATTTATGCATAAAAAAACTCTACAAAATCAATCAGTGTTTATCTGTGTTAATCCGCGGCTAACATAATATGTGGTATTCAATTAAATCAATCGTTACTCCAAAGACTCTGACAGAAGCATATTCATTATCGCAAAATGAGGGACATGTTCTATTTTCAGGTGGGAGCTATCTGGTTGCGGAAAAGGATCCATCAATCCATACTTTGATTGATATTAACGATTTGATTGGTTCTGCAGTTGAGGCTGATTACAGTGGTGTAATTATCCAGGCTAGTACTACATTACAATCATTCATTGATTGTGTTACCCCCGTCAATCCAAATTGCCGTTTGTTAAATGGCGTCAGAGATTCTTCTCCATCGAAAAATATTAGAAATCAACGGACTTTTGGCGGTGAAGCGGGACAAAACAGACCCAATTCAGATATCCTTGTTTTTCTTCATGCAGTGGATGCTGAATTAACCGTTCAAACAAATTCAGCAAAAACGATATCCATTCGGGAATGGAATGGCAATGGAATCATCGCCCGGGTCAGTTATTATCCCAGCCAAATCGAAAGTATTGAATTACAGCGATATTCCGTCCTTCCATCAGCGCCTGCGATTGCCATTGTTGGCGGAATACGTAAAGACGGAAATTTGGAATTTTCCATTGGCGGGACGGCACATAAAATTCAGACATTTGTCATCAACGAACATGATTGGACAGAGGAAAAAATCGAAAATATTGCGAAAGAAGCCATAAACGAATTCATCCCAGATCATCTTGGCTCATTGAAATATAAAGAAGTGTTAATCGCCACAGCGGTGAAGCGTGTGGGGGATAAATTATGACAGAATTTCAGTTAAACGGTAAACGGGTTTCAGCAGGTTTACGTCCGGGAACAACCTTGTTCGATTATTTACGGGATCAAGGATACTTCAGTGTGAAATATGGTTCAGATAAAAGCGAAACAGGTTCTGATTCTGTGCTGGTTGATGGAAATATTATGAATGCATCGCTTATGCTCATTCATACCGTTCATGGGAAAAATATTGAAACAGTTGAATCATTTGCATCGGGAATGGACCTTCATCCGCTGCAGGACGCATTTATCGAAGAAGGAGCGATCCAATGCGGGTATTGCACCCCTGGGATGATATTGGCTATCGAATCGTTAGCGCTGGAAAAGGATTTCCCCACTGAAGAAGATGTGAGAGATACACTGGCGGGTGTTTATTGCCGATGCACGGGATATGTGAAACCGGTCAATGCAGCAAAAATATATTTAGACGCTGAAAAATCCCGACATGAATTGCACGAAAGGAACAAATGAATACGAAATTATTGAATAATATGAAGAAACAAAACTTTGCGGAAGTTTTAAACTTCCCCAAAGTTATTATACTATATTTTAAAACAAAACTTTTAGCACATCTTCGTGTTCTTGGCGGCTTATACGGATAATAAAATGAAGATTGTAGGACAGAACACCAGGAGAGTCGATGGAATTGGGCTGGCAAAAGGAAAGCCTGTCTTTGCGGATGATATTCCCAAAAAGGATTTTCTATATGCCAAAATTCTCCATAGTCCTATCGCCCACGGAAAAATAAAATCCATTGATAAAAATAAAGCATTGGCAGTGGATGGTATCACATCGATATTGACGCATGAAGATTTCCCCGTTCATTATTATACAACAGCAGGGCAGGGATATCCGGAGCCATCTCCCAGAGATACACGGATTTTTGATAATACTATGCGGTTTGTGGGCGATCGTGTTGCCGTCGTCGCCGGTGAATCCCTGGAAGCAGTGGAAAAAGCCCTGATTTTGATCACTGTAGAGTATGAAGAATTACCGGCCATTTTTGATCCTTTAGAATCCATTGGAAACCAGGTTGTACTTCACCCGGACAAGGAGGGGTTTAGTTTCCTCCATGATGCCAAACAGAATATTGCAGCCAATATTGATGAAGAAATCGGGGACATAGATGAAGGATTAAAAAATTCTGCCCATGTATTTGAAGGGACTTATTTTACACCCTATGCCCAGCAAGCCCATATTGAACCGCACATTACTCTGACCTGGCTGGATGAAAATGACCGTCTCATCATTCGAACTGCGACACAGGTCCCTTACCATGTTCGCCGAATCGTCGGGGAAGTACTTGATATTCCTGTGGGAAGAATCCGTGTCATCAAACCCAGAATTGGCGGTGGTTTTGGGGGAAAACAGGAAATATTGAATGAGGAAGTATGTGCCGCCGTAACCATGAAAACGGGAAAACCCTGCCGAATAGAATATACCAGGGAAGAAGAATTCTTCGCTGCCCGTTCACGTCATCCTCAATTCATCACCCTTAAAATCGGACTCACGAAGGAGTTAAAAATTCACGCAATCGATATGGATATTTTACAGAATTCTGGTGGCTATGGCCCCCATTCCCTGACAGTCATGTCTGTAACAGCCAGCAAAACACTTGCATTGTATCGATCACCTAACATCAGAATCAGAGCCAATTCCGTTTATACAAACCTGCCTCCCGCCGGGGCCTATCGTGGCTACGGGGCTCCCCAAGGATTTTTTGCTCTTGAGTCACTGATGGATGAAATTGCTGAATCATTGGGCGTGGATCCCATCGCTCTTCGGAAACAGAATTATTTTCAGGAGGGTGATGAAGTTCCTATTGCCAAAGTTCTGGGAGAAGGACGGGAAGGATTTCCTGTGATTTTGAATACAACAGGAATTGAAGCGTGTATTAATCGTGGCAGGGAAGTCATTGATTGGGATTCGATCCGAAATTCTAATAAAACGGGTATTCAACGTCGGGGAATAGGGATGGCAACCGTAGCCCAGGCTTCGGGAATTGCCGGAATCGACATGGGTTCTGTTTTCATGAAAATGAATGAAGACGGGAGTTTTAATTTAAATGTGGGTGCCACTGATTTGGGGACAGGCTCTGATACGGCATTGGCTCAAATTGCTGCCGAAGTATTGGATGTGCCTGTAGATAAAATTATTGTCAGGTCATCGGATACAGATACAACACCATTTGATACTGGAGCTTATGCGTCCAGTACAACCTATATTTCTGGCGGCGCAGTTAAAAAAGTTGCAGAAGATGTTCTTAGGCAAATATTAGAACAGGGGAAAAAGATACTGGGTGTCGCTAAAGCAAAAATTGAAAACAATTATGTAGTCGCATCAGAGGGGAAGTCTATTTCTTATGAGGATATTTGCACAAAATCTTTTTATACGGAATATCAGAAACAAATCCAGGCTACGGCATCCAAAATCAGTTATGACAGTCCACCCCCGTTTAACGCTACCTTTGCCGATGTGACAGTGGATACGGAAACAGGATTGGTGACAGTGAATAAAATCGTTTCTATTACCGATTCCGGGCAAATAATCAATCCCCAGATGTCAGAAGGTCAGGCGGAAGGCGCAATCCCCCAATCCCTGGGTATGACGTTATCAGAATTTATGATTTTTGACGAAAAGGGTAGAGCCATCAACAAAAATTTTGAAGATTATCATATTTACACATCCATTGATATGCCAGAAATAGTTGCTGAATTTGTCCATACCAATGAACCCACAGGACCTTTCGGAGCCAAGGCTGTGGCAGAAATCCCTATCAACGGTCCGGCACCGGCGGTAGTGAATGCTATTTACAATGCTTGTGGAGTCAGAATTAGGAAATTGCCCATTACTCCTGAAGCTGTTCTTTCAGAATTTTCAAAAGCCAAATAATTCAATGTATGGAAATAGAGATTCCACTTTAAATCGATTAAGCGAAGGATCCGTTAAACATCCTTTTCTATCAATTAAACGGTAAGTCCATAGAATAAATTCTTTTACATATTTCGTTTAAGAACGACCGATACCTATAATCCTCTTATTTGAAGGTGTAAAAAACAATTGACTTGTCTTCAGTTCTTACCGTAAGATGTCCCCGCATGCAGCATAACAAGTCTAACAAATACAAAATAATGGAGGAACACATGAAACGCGTTTCGATATTGCTTCTATTCGTTTTAATGATGGTACCGGCGATGAATGCGCAGACCACATTGGGCGGTTATACGATTGGTCTGGATGTAGGCTATCCCATATTATCAGGTGAAACCTTTGATGACTTAGGCACTGAGCCTGTATTTGCCATCACAGTTGGTACACCGTATGGTATGCCAGTAGGACCATTTGATGTTGGTTTCAACGCAGGAGTTGGATCAATGAATGGATTAACAGTTGCGTACGCATACGCTAATGCAGCTGTTTATAATCTTCCTCAGGGTCCTGTGTCTGCATTTGCCGGCGCAGGTTGGCTTGGAGGAATTGGCGTTACAGGTGGTGCATCATTTGATTATAATGTACCCAATATGCCCTTAGTTGTCAAACCATACGCCAGAGCGGTCGTCGCTTTTGCAGGTGGTTCAGATGGTAGTTCCATTACAGGTTTCGCTAACATCGGCGCATTTGTCAGCTATTCATTCTAATAGAAGTAATTATTTCTTGTCATAAAAAGGGTTGAACCTTTTTATAATAGGATACTAGCAATAAAAGCCTCAAGGGATCACGCGATTTCTTGAGGCTTTTTTCTTACACATTTATTTCGATCATCTCATGTCCCGTCATGGTCCCGGGCCTATAATAACTCTCATTAAAATAGAGAACAGATTCTTTTTTAAAGAGTGACCCCGGAAGGACTCCCCGCCTGCCCCTTTTGAAATAATGAGTTGCGGCGAGCAGGGAGCCTTCAACCAATGGCAGAGAAAATGATCGGTGTCAGTTGTACTAATGAATCCGAAGAAAAGAGTTTAAGCTTAACCCTGAATTGCTGGTTGAGGCAATTGGATCTTATAGAAGAGCAAACCAAACAAATCGATCATGAACTGATCCAACTAGCCAAACAGGTTCCGGCTTATTACAGTGTCAGAAGTTTAAAGGGGGTATCCGATA
>CAZBEY010000053.1:0-6882 GCA_964491015.1 uncultured bacterium
TGGATTTAAAGGGCAATAATGATATTTTATGCATTACTCAACCGACCGTGGTGAGTGAAATACACCGTGCCTATTTTGATTCTGGTGCTGATATTGTTGAAACCAACACATTTAATGGCAATGCCATATCTCAAAAAGATTATGGAATGGAATCCCATGTTTATGAAATCAATGTTAAGGCGGCGAAAATTGCCAGACAAGTTGCCGGCGAATACACCGATAAGCCGCGGTTTGTGGCAGGAGCTCTTGGACCAACAAATCGAACTGCTTCCTTGGGTCCGGATGTTAATCGACCGGGGTTTAGAAATATTTCCTTTGATGAATTAAAGTCTGCTTACAAAGAGCAGGCAAAAGGACTTTTGGATGGCGGAGTTGATTTGCTATTGGTGGAAACTGTTTTTGATACCTTGAATTGTAAAGCAGGCCTTTTTGCTATCCGTGAATTGTTTGAAGAAAAGAAAATGGAAATACCAATTATGGTATCGGGCACCATTACCGATGCCAGCGGTCGAACCCTCTCGGGGCAAACGGTCGAAGCATTCTGGCATTCCATTCGTCATGCCAATCTCACAGCAGTGGGACTCAATTGTGCCTTAGGCGCGAAGCAAATCCGGGCCTGGTTGGATGAATTATCCACGGTGGCTGATATTCCTGTCTTTGTTTATCCAAATGCCGGTCTTCCAAATGAATTCGGAGAATATGAACAATCTCCGGATCTCATGGCAAAAATCATGAAAGAATTTGCTGAAAGTGGTTTGGTAAACATGGTAGGGGGGTGCTGTGGGACGACACCCCCACATATTGAGGCAATCGCAAAAGCTGTCAAAAAAGTTAAACCAAGACAAATTCCCTTCATTGAGCCTTTAACAAAATTAAGTGGTCTTGAACCGCTCACCATTCGACCAGATAGTAATTTTATCAATATTGGAGAACGAACAAACGTCACCGGATCCGCACGCTTTCGAGGACTAATCAAAGAAGATAATTATGAAGAAGCACTTTCCGTTGCCCGCCAGCAGATTGAAAATGGCGCTCAAATTATTGATGTGAATATGGATGAAGGGCTTCTGGATTCCGAAAATGCCATGGAAACATTTTTACGTCTCATTGCCGCTGAACCGGATATCGCTAAAGTACCGGTCATGGTTGATTCTTCCAGATGGTCTGTATTGGAAACAGGTTTGAAAAATCTTCAGGGGAAAGGGATTGTAAATTCAATTTCCCTGAAAGAAGGGGAAAAAGAATTTGTCCGGAAAGCCAAATTGATTCGAAAATATGGTGCTGCAATTATTGTCATGGCTTTTGACGAAGATGGGCAAGCAGATACTAGCGACCGAAAAGTGGCCATCTGCGCCAGAGCATATGAAATTTTGACCCGGAATCTGGAGTTTCCGCAGGAAGATATTATATTTGACCCAAATATTTTTGCGGTGGCAACCGGAATGGATGAGCATAACAACTATGCCGTTGATTTTATAAATGCTGTAAGGAAAATTAAAGAAACACTCCCGGGTGTTCATGTCAGCGGGGGGGTCAGCAATTTATCTTTTTCATTCCGCGGCAATCAACTGGTAAGGGAAGCAATGCATTCTGTTTTTCTGTACCACGCCGTTCAAGCCGGAATGGATATGGGAATTGTCAATGCCGGACAACTGGCAATTTTCAATGAAATTCCCCATAAGCTAAAACAACGGGTAGAAGATGTTTTGTTTAACCGACGGAAGGATGCCACCGAAAGGCTGATAGAAATTGCAGACGAGTACCGGGGAATTAAGAAATCGCAGAAAAAAGACTTGTCATGGAGAAAAACATCAGCTGAAGAACGCTTGAAACATGCTCTGGTGGAAGGGATTGCGGAATACATTGACGAGGATACGGAAGAAGTACGCCGAAATTATGACCACCCAATTGAAGTAATTGAAGGCCCTCTTATGGACGGAATGAATATTGTTGGGGATCTTTTTAGCTCGGGGAAAATGTTCCTTCCCCAAGTGGTAAAATCCGCCAGAGTGATGAAAAAATCGGTTGCATACCTTTTTCCGTTTATTGAAAAAGAAAAACATGAATTGGGTCTGTCCAGACAATCCAATGGGAGGATTGTGATGGCAACGGTGAAGGGAGATGTTCATGATATTGGAAAAAACATTGTCAGCGTTGTTTTGGGATGTAACGGCTATGATATCATTGATCTTGGTGTTATGGTACCATCAGATAAAATCATCAAAACTGCCATTAAAAATAAAGCGGATATTATCGGACTCTCCGGTTTGATTACACCCAGTCTGGATGAAATGGTTCATGTGGCGGAAGAAATGGACCGTATCGGTCTGAATTTACCTCTGCTAATTGGCGGCGCCACTACCAGCCGAAAACATACTGCAGTAAAAATTGAAGAAAACTATTCAGGTCCGTCCATACATGTGATTGATGCATCCAGAGCTGTCGGTGTCGTCACCCATCTCCTGAATGAAGATAAAAGAGAATTGTTTATTGAAAATGTCCGTACCGATTATGCTCAAATCAGAGAGAAAAGAAAACAAAGTCCATCGTTAAAACAATTAACATTGGAAGAAGCCAGGAAAAGAAAGCCTCAAATAGATTGGGCAACCTATATTCCACCGGAGCCACATCTGAAGGAGCTACGTGTTTTTGAAGACTACCCGTTGGAAGAATTGGAAAGTTATATTGACTGGTCTCCTTTTTTCCACGCTTGGGAATTGAAGGGAATATATCCTGATATATTGACCCATAAAAAATATGGAAATGAAGCACAAAAACTGTTTAACGATGGTAAACGGCTCCTGCACCAGATAATTTCCGGGAAAAAACTCAAAGCAAAAGCCGTAATCGGAATTCATCCTGCCTATGCTGAAAATGAAACGGTATATACGAACGGACTGGAGTTTTATTTTCCACGACAATTATTAGATAAAGGTAGTCGTCAGTCCAATTACAGTTTGGCTGATTTTATTGCACGTGCTAATGATTATATCGGTGCCTTTGCATTGACTACAGGTCATGGATTAGAGAAAATTGTAAAAGAATTCGAAGATCAAAATGACGACTATAATGCCATTATGGCTAAAGTGCTGGTGGACCGGCTGGCAGAAGCATTTGCTGAACGAATGCACGAACGTGTTCGAAAAGAATTCTGGGGATATGTTCCAGAGGAGCATTTAAGCAATAGAGACTTAATTAAAGAAAAATACACCGGGATTCGCCCGGCTCCCGGCTACCCTTCCTGCCCTGATCATGGAGAAAAAGATAAGATTTGGAAATTGCTCGACGTAGAAAAAAATACAGGCATTGCCTTAACAGAAACGAGGGCCATGTTTCCGGCAGCTTCTGTGTGCGGTTGGTACTTTTGTCACCCTGAATCCATTTATTTTAGTGTAAATCGTTCTGATGAATAGTCACACTGTTTTTGTAATGAACTATAATTCTGAAATAACCAGATGAAAATTCTCAAATTTGGCGGTACATCTCTAAATTCACCCCAACGGGTGAAAAATGTAGTAAAATTAATTTCAGAAGATCATCCATGCGCCGTTGTTGTCTCGGCTTTTGGAGGCGTTACGGATCAGTTAGTGCATCTGGCGGAAATGGCAGCTTCCGGGGAAATTGTTGACCAAGAAATCAATTCATTATTTAAAAGACATTATGACGTATTGGAAGATTTAATTCCCAAGGGAAAATCTGATCACATTTTGAATAGCGTCCATTTAATAGAATGTGAATTATCCACAATTCTTTCATCCTTCGTCACTGATAGAAAGATAACTCCCGGTAAAAAGGATACACTATTGTCTATTGGTGAACGCCTGTCTGCAAATATACTTGCAGAAGTTTGTGTAGAAAACGGTTTAGATGCAGAATTTTTAGATGCACGAGAGTTCATCGTGACGGATGATCATTTTGGGAATGCCTTCGTCCACTATCAGGCATCATATAATCGAATTCGACAAGGTTGGGAAAATAGTCCCATCACGAGAATAATTACCGGTTTTATTGGTGCAACGAAAAAAGGTGAAACAACCACGTTTGGTCGTAGTGGCTCCGATTATACTGCCGCCATATTTGGCGCCGCTTTAAATGTGGATGAAATTGTCATTTGGACAGATGTATCCGGCATATTAACCGCAGACCCTTCTGTCGTTTCTAATCCTAAAACCATTCCGAATATTACCTATGAAGAAGCAATGGAATTGGCCCATGCCGGTGCAAAAGTCATTTTCCCACCCACCATGATCCCGGCTTTATATAAATCGATACCCATTCGGATAAAAAATACCTTTTCACCTGATAATCCGGGGACACTTATCACAAAGTCCAGAACACCGGACAATCATTCCGCTGTTGGCATTTCGTCCATTTATGATGTTGCTCTTGTACGCTTTCAGGGGGCGGGTATCGTGGGTCGGTATGGCATTATCGGACGTGCTTTTGATAAACTTGCAGAAGAAAAAATTAATATTATTTTGGTCTCACAGGTATTCAGCGAACATTCTGTCTGTTTTGCGATCCAGCCGGATAATGTTCCAATGGCTAAAAAACGATTAAATGAAGAATTTTCTTTTGAGCTGAAAAACCGATTTATTGACGCTATCAAAATAGAAGAAAAATTATCATTGATAGCCGTGGTAGGAGAAGGCATGCGCCATACGCCCGGCATTGCTGGAAAACTTTTTGGAATTCTGGGAAGGGAGCAGGTGAACCTAATTGCCATTACCCAAGGGTCATCAGAAAGGAATATTTCTTTTATTGTGAATGAAAAGGATGTTAAACCAGCCATTCGAAGTTTGCACGCGTCTTTGTTTGTAGACTCAAATAAACTGAACGTTTTTCTGGCAGGGCCCGGATTAGTCGGATCGGAATTAATCAACCTAATTGACAAGAATAATAAACTCAATTTTTGCGGTATTTCTAATAGCAGAAAAATGATGATCAATCAACCGGGTATCCCTATTAAATCATGGAAAAATAATTTGGAAAATGGTGAAACAGCGAATTTAGATACGTTTATTTCCAGTACAAAAAATACGCCTAATTCTGTATTTGTAGATGTGACATCTTCTCCTCTTATTGCGGAAAAATATGCCGGATTAATTGAAAACGGCGTAGCGGTCGTGACCGCAAGTAAATTAGCCAACTCCATGAATCAGAGCTTCTACGATGAAATCCGGAAAAAGAGTAGTCAATCCGGCGCAGGATTTTATTATGAAGCTAATGCGGGGGCAGGGTTGCCCATTATTGGGACACTCCAAACCCTGATAGCCACCGGTGACTCAAACATTGAAATTGAAGGTATTATGTCCGGGACATTGAGTTATTTATTTAGCGAATACGACGGTTCTACTCCATTTAGTGAGTTGGTGATAAATGCCAGAAACCGCGGGTTTACTGAACCGGATCCGAGAGATGATTTAAATGGAATGGACGTGGCCAGAAAAATCCTGATCCTGGCAAGGGAAACCGGTGCCAAACTGGAGCTATCGGACGTTTCCGTTGAATCATTGGTTCCGGATGGACTATCGGATCATTTAAACGTTACAGAATTTTTGGCGGAGTTTTCACATTGGGATCAAGTATTTTTTGATAAGTTTGAATCGGCAAAAAAGAAGGGAAAGGTTCTCCGGTATATTGCCACCTGGGATGGCAAAAAGGCATCTGTTTCATTACAATCCGTCGGAAAAGAAAATCCCTTTTACTCGCAAAATGGCAGAGAAAACTTTATTGTGTTTAAAACAAAAAGATATGATGATGTTCCGATAGTCATCAAAGGTCATGGGGCCGGTGCAGAAGTAACAGCGGCAGCTGTTTTAGGAGATATTTTAAAATGCATCAGTTAGAAAATAAAATCGCAGTCAGTGTATTGGGGGCAACCGGTATGGTTGGTCAACATTTTTTAAGGTTGCTGGAAAATCACCCTTGGTTTCGGGTGGTGGATGTGGCTGCCTCCGAGAGTTCTGCCGGAAAATACTATAAGGAAAGTGTCCACGGTAAATGGGTTATGAATACACCCATACCAAGGAGTGTTGAAAATCTTCGAGTGAGAAACGTTCACCATTTTGAAAACATTCCACCTGAAGTGACCTGTGTTTTTTCCGCATTGGATCTACCAGAGAAAAAAGCCACTCGGGAATTTGAGTTTCAATATGCGTCGAAAGGATATGGTGTTATTTCCACCAGCTCCGCTAATCGTCAAACGGATGATGTCCCCATGATAATACCGGAAATAAATCCGGGGCATACAGACATAATTTCTATTCAGCAAAAAAACCGTTCTTTACCCAAAACTGGGTTTGTAGCTGTGAAACCCAACTGTTCAATCCAATCTTATATTGTTGTACTAGAAGCAGTGAAGAAAATGGGATTCCCGGTAAATCGTGTCCAGGTCACCACGCTCCAGGCCTTATCCGGCGCCGGCCAAAAGGGATTGAATTCACCCGATTTAAGGGAAAACGTGGTACCGTTTATTTCCGGAGAGGAAGAGAAAACGGAAAAAGAACCGCTCAAAATATTTGGAGAAATAATTGGGGATCGAATTGAACCAGCTCGGGATTTAGAAATTGATGCCGTTTGTACACGTGTCCCTGTAGTGGACGGGCACACAGCTGTTGTACATTTGGGCTTTGATAATAAAACACCATCTTTGGATAAATTCAAATCGATTTTGAGGGCCTATAGGGCGACCCCGCAGGAAATGGGTTTACCTTCTGCTCCATCGTCCCCAATCATCGTTTTGGACGATGAAGACCGTCCACAACCAAAACGAGACAAGGATACCGAAAATGGAATGGTCGTATCGGTCGGTCGAATTGCAGAAGATCATTTCTTTGATATCCGGATTGTTGGCCTTTCTCACAATACTGTGCGAGGTGC
>CAZBEY010000053.1:6982-8733 GCA_964491015.1 uncultured bacterium
ATCATTTCTTTGATATCCGGATTGTTGGCCTTTCTCACAATACTGTGCGAGGTGCAGCCGGTGGTGCTATTCTGACTGCAGAATTATTGGTGGAAAAAGGATACATTTCATGAGGCGGGAATCCATCAAAATCAAAGTATCTGCTTCGGTGGCCAATGTTTCCTGCGGGTTTGACTGCATTGGATATTCCGTATATGAACCGGCGGATATACTCACAATCACCCGGAGGGAAAAGCCGGGCATTAAAATAGCCATGTCGGGTCCTGGATCTGAATCAATATCTGTATTCCCGGGAAGAAACACTGCCGGGAAAGGCATTATGTCTCTGTTAACGACTCTGGATAGCAAGGAGGGATTTTCCGTCAGAATTGAAAAAGGAATTCCACCGGGAAGCGGTCTGGGCTCCAGTGCGGCCAGCGCCGTGGGGGGTGTTTTCGGTGCGAATCAATTGTTGGGGAATCCGTTTACTTTGAATGAATTGCTGATTCACTGTATGGCGGGGGAGGCAGTGGCTTCCGGCGGCTTTCATGCCGATAATGTGGCTCCTGCTTTATTGGGCGGTATTCAGTTAATTCGTTCCTATGATCCACTGGACATCATTTCACTACCCGTTCCTGAAAAATTAATTTCAACTGTCGTCCTTCCTGAACTTACCATTAATACCAAAGAAGCCAGAGCAATCGTGCCTAAGCATGTTCCAATAAAGTCAGCGGTTGAGCAAGCCGGCAACCTGGCAGGATTTACATCCGGTTTATACACCGGTGACTTCGATTTACTGGGACGATCCATGGTGGATCTTCTGGCGGAACCCTATCGTCATGAACTCATTCCGGGATATCATTTGGTCAGACAGGCTGCATTGGATGCGGGAGCCATCGGCTGTGGTATTTCAGGATCTGGACCGGCATTATTTGCTTTGTCCGATTCTTCTTCGACGGCTGAAATAATAGGCAAAGCCATGGTCCATGCTTTTAAAATCGAAGGCTTGCCCAGTCAATTCTACAGCTCTCCTATCCAGAAAAATCCACCCATAATCATGGATTGATTCATGCGCTACACCAGTACAATCGGAAAATCCGAACATGTGTCATTTCAAACAGCCTTATTTAATGGGTTGGCTCCTGACGGCGGGCTATATCTTCCGGAGGAAATTCCTCGGGTCAATCAAGACATTTATCAAACAGATTTAACCTACCCTGAACTGGCTTTCGACATTCTGAAACATTTTGTTAAAGATGAGATTCCGGATTCATCTCTTGGAGATATTCTAAAAAAGGCTTTTTCTTTTGAAATAAAACTGGTTGAAATTCAGGAGGGAACCTTTGTGTTGGAATTGTTTCATGGTCCCACCCTGGCATTCAAAGATTTCGGTGCCCGGTTTATGGCAAGAACCATGGAATATTTTTTACAAAAAAAAAGTCAGGAATTAACCATCCTGGTGGCCACTTCCGGAGATACAGGCAGTGCCGTTTCCAGTGGCTTTTACGGGATTGAAGGCATTCGTGTTTTCATCCTTTATCCGAAAGGACGGGTCAGTCCCACCCAGGAAAAACAACTCACCACCCTGGGGGGCAATATTTCTGCCCTGGAAGTGGAAGGAAGTTTTGATGATTGCCAGCGATTGGCAAAGTCAGCATTTTTAAATCAACATCTGCGGAAAAAAATTCAATTAAGTTCGGCGAATTCTATTAATATTGCCCGCCTATTGCCCCAATCGGCGTATTACCATTGGGCAATGAAAGAAATTGGAA
>CAZBEY010000053.1:8833-13732 GCA_964491015.1 uncultured bacterium
GCCCGCCTATTGCCCCAATCGGCGTATTACCATTGGGCAATGAAAGAAATTGGAATAAAATCATCAGTTATATTCAGTGTTCCCAGCGGAAATTTCGGTAATCTTACAGGAGGACTTATTGCGAAAAAAATGGGTTTACCGGTTGAAAAATTTATAGCATCCACTAACGTCAACGATGTGGTTCCTGATTACCTGAAAACAGGAATTATTAATCCCAAACCTTCTGTACATACTATATCCAATGCCATGGACGTGGGCAATCCAAGTAACCTTGACAGAATTATTTCTCTTTATGGGTATGATATAGAAAAAATACGTTCAGACATAACCGGGTCATCATTTACAGATAATGAAACAATCGAAACCATTCAGACTGTATTCTCCGAATCAAATTATATCATGGAACCCCACACAGCCGTTGGATATTCCGGATTATTGGCATATCAAAAGTTAATCCATAGGCAGGAAGTTGGGATTGTTTTATCCACAGCTCATCCGGCAAAATTTCCCGAATCGATCGAAGGAGCCATTCGTCAAAAAGTACCCATTCCCAAGGAGATTAGGGATTGTTTCCATAAAGAAATGAAAAAAATATCAATATCAAAACAGGAAGAAAATTTGTCAGAAATATTATTATCAGTTTAAAGATTATAAGGTAGGAGTCATTATGAAATCTGAAACAAAAATCGTTCGTGGAAAAATTAAACCTGACCCATCCACAGGAGCTATTATTCCACCCATTTATCAAACAGCTACTTATGTATTGGAAGAAATTGGAAAAGATAAGGGATTCGATTATACACGTTCAGCCAATCCTACCAGGCAGATGTTAGAAGAATATTTGGCATTGATTGAAGGCGGGAAATATGGTATTGCATTTACCAGCGGAATGGCGACTGTCGATAGTTGTTTAAAACTGTTGAAATCCGGTGACCATGTGGTTTGTTCCGATGACGTATATGGGGGCGTTTCCCGGATTTTTGATAAACTTCTTACCCAATATGGATTATCATTTACATTCGTTGATTCTCAAAACGCTGATAATATCGCAGCCGCTATTCAACCCAACACAAAAATGATTTGGGTAGAAACACCCACAAATCCACTTTTGAAAATCACGGACTTAAAAACGGTGGGTGATATTGCCAAAGAAAACCAATTATTATTTTGTGTGGATTCGACATTTGCCACACCGGTGTTTTTGAAACCATTGGATTTCGGAGCAGATCTGGTGATTCACAGTACCACAAAATATTTGAGTGGACATAACCAGCTCATCGGCGGCATTGCCATAACCAATCGGGAAGATTTGTTTGACTCCCTGAAATTTGTACAAAAAACAGTGGGTGCTGTCCCCAGCCCCTTTGATTGCTGGTTAACGATGCTGGGGTTAAAAACACTGGATTTGCGAATGAAAAAACACCATGAGAATGGCGTAAAAGTGGCTGGGTTTCTCGAATCACATCCCAAGGTGGAAAAAGTCGTTTATCCGGGTTTAGAATCACATCCCATGCACCATATTGCAAAAGAGCAGATGTCCGGTTATAGTGGAATGATCTCTTTTGAACTAAAGGGCGGGTTGGAATCAGGAATAGCCTTAATGAACCATGTGAAATTATGTTTATTGGCTGAAAGTTTGGGATCTGTGGAAACCATGATCACCCACCCCGCCACCATGACACACGTTGAAGTCCCGAGGGAGGAAAGACTGTCCCGGGGTTTTTCGGATGGACTGGTTCGATTATCGGTCGGGATTGAACACGCGGATGATATTTTGGACGATTTGGATCAGGCGTTGAAAAAAGCATAAAGGATTATTGAATGAAAGGATTGAAAAATAATGAACCATTCTGACGACAATACAAATTCCTTTCAATTCTGGGAAGACATTTATTTGGCTGATGATGCCGGTTGGGATTTGGGAGGCATAACCCCGGCGATTGAATCCATAGCAGATACAATCACTCCAGGAAAAGTATGCATCCTTGGTTGCGGCCGTGGTTACGATGCAGTTATGTTTGCCAAAAAGGGATTCAAGGTCACGGCAGTAGATTTCGCTCCATCAGCCATTAAGTCGGTTAAAGGATTGGCATTGGAAGCGAACGTTATTGTCCGAGCAATTCAAGACGATATTTTTTCTCTAACACCTGAATACTCAAACACTTTCGACACCATTATTGAACAGACATGTTTTTGCGCCATTAACCCCAATCGAAGATTAGAATATGTACGACTGGTTAAAGCATTGTTAAAACAAGGCGGGAAATTGATTGGTCTTTGGTTCCCTTTGGATAAAACCCTTAAAGAGGGCGGTCCACCTTATGGAACAACTGTGGAAGAAGTGAAGTCGATTTTCAATCACGGATGGATCATCAAAAGGGAAGAATTCCCTCATTTGTCAATCCCGTCCAGAAAAGGACGGGAAAAGTTGATTATTTTTAAGAAAAAGTAATCTTATCTCATTCTCTCCCTCATCTTTAACCTAATTTTATCACTATGATTTCAGATAAAAACCTCGCAATCAATGCCGCTAAAGAAGCCGGCAATATTATTATGACCTATTATAAAGCAGACTATGAGATTCGTGATAAAGGGTATCATAATCCCGTCACCACTGCAGACCATGCGGCCGATTCCCGTCTGAAAGAACTATTAATGGATGCCCGGCCGGAATATGGTTGGCTTTCGGAAGAAACAGTGGATTCACCGGATCGTCTTACCAAAGAGAGAGTCTGGGTTGTGGATCCCTTAGATGGTACAAAAGAGTTTATAGAAGGAGTGCCGAACTTTGTAGTGAGCATTGCTCTCGTTGAATTGGGTATACCGGTGGTGGGAGTGTTATATAATCCTGTCACAAAAGAAACCTTTACCGCCGAAAAAAGTAAAGGAGCTTTTTTGAATGGAGTCCCGATTCACTGCGCTTCCAAAGAGAATTTAAATGAAATGATTATTTTGAACAGCCGCTCTGAAACACGCCGAGGGTTATGGACACCATTCGCCGATACATTTAAAGAATTAAGGGCCATCGGTTCAGTGGCTTATAAACTAGGGCTTACCGCTGCAGGACAAGCCGATATTTTCGCATCTTTGCGACCTAAGAATGAATGGGATATCTGTGCAGGGAACTGCATCATCAATGAAGCGGGTGGAAAACTGATTGATCTGAATGGAAATCCTAGAAGCTACAATCAGGCAAACACCTTAATTACTCCGGGATTAATTGCCGGAGATGTAGGAGCTGTGGATAAGACGTATAAAGTGTTAAAAAGTGTTTAAGTGTTCATATATAATTTATCACCGTCCCTTGCACGTAATTTTACGGGGCGTATTTTTACGGGGAAGAATTGTTAATGAATCTTGAAATGTTTCGGATGATTTTATGAAAAAACGCAACCAACCTAAAATTCAAAAAAGAGAATTGCTAAATTCTCTGTAAATTATCCTATGATCACAATACAGGACGTCATTAATAATTATAAACCTGAAAAGGTTATCCTATTTGGATCTAGAGCAAACGAAAGCGCAGGTGACGGGAGTGATTGGGATTATTTAATTATCAAAAAGACCAAAACCAGAAGAATAAATCGCAGAGAGGAAGCATTACCAGATATATTAGATGTATCCGCTGATTTATTGATTCTTACGCCAAGTGAAGTAGAATTTTTATTGGAGTCAAATTCCGAATTTATCCAATCAATATTAGAAAATGGTAAGGTGATTTATGAGAAAAAATAATCCATGGTTCCATTATGCCAAAGAAGACTTTGATACCATAAAATCACTTCAAAAAACAAATCTTTATAGATCCATATGTTTTCATGCACAACAAACTGCTGAAAAATCACTTAAAGCCTGTCTTTTTGCGTTTGAAAAACCTATCCCCCGAATTCATGATATTTCGCGATTGTTTTTAGAAACTGAACTGGAAATTCCCGATAATCTTCATCAAGGTGATTTAGAATTCTTATCATCTATTTATATTGAAACTCGGTATCCACCTGATATTGGTTTGCTTCCTGATAGTGAACCAAATGTGACAGACGTTAATAGGGCAAGCAAAATAGCAGAAATTATTTTTAATTTGGTGAAAAGTATTTTGTAAAGTTGTATATAGAAAATCTAAACATCAAAATTGTAAAGTTAACTAATCCTAAACCACATTCAAAAAAATGACAGATAATAAAATCCCCAATGATGCAATCAAATGTTTAGATAAGGGCTTTGTTCGCCTGGTGGATTCCATGGGTGGGGACGACGCAATCGTCCAGGCGGCTCGGGTGAGTTATGGACAAGGAACCAGCAAAGTATCCCAGGATCGGGGACTAATCCGGTACCTCATGCGCCACCGCCATACGACACCATTTGAAATGGTGGAATTCAAATTCCATTGCAAAATGCCCATTTTTGTAGCCCGGCAGTGGGTTCGCCATCGTACTGCCAATATTAATGAATATTCCCTACGTTATTCCGAGGCGCGGGATGAATTTTATTTTCCTGATCCCGAGCATATTCAGTTTCAAAGCGCTCTGAATAAACAAGGACGCGCTGGTGAAGTACCAACTGAACTGAAGCAAAAGGTTCTGGATTCTTTTCATGAAATATCGGAACGGAGTTTTGCCTTGTACCAGGAATTGAATGAAGCGGGAATTGCCAGGGAACTAGCCCGATCATTATTACCGGTCAATATTTATACTGAATGGTATTGGAAAAATGACCTCCACAATTTGCTTCATTTCATTGGACTCCGTTCCGACAGCCATGCTCAGTATGAAATCAGGGTTTTTTCCGATGCCATGGCTGAATCAGTAAAAAAAGTGGCTCCATTTGCTTGGGAAGCGTACCAGGACTATGTGGTTAAAGGAATGCGGTTTTCCCGGGTGGAGCAAAGTCTCCTGGAAA
>CAZBEY010000054.1:0-13224 GCA_964491015.1 uncultured bacterium
GAGAAAGGCTGTGGTTTTTTCTTAATTTTTTCTCCTGCACTATTGCTAACGGGGGAAACACACTGGGGTATAAAAATACCTGTCCGCCCCCTATATCATATTTCAAATGGGGCCATGCCTACATTTTATTCCCTGCCTTCGCTTATGCTCCGGCAGATGGGCGGCAGATGGGCGGGCGGGTGACTATTCGGTGCTGGTTTAATAGCTAACAAAAATTTGAATGGGTTTGTCGCCTCACTACTTATTGTATTTGTAACTTATGACAACGAAAAAGATTCCAATTATCAATCGTCTTTGTTCCTAAAATATTTATGTAATAACTACAAACTTTTAAGATTAATTATTTAACTTTTAGGTTGCTAATTGATCAATATTATTATGAAGATGCTTGAAAGTTTAGAAAAATAAAAAATTCTTACATAACCTGCGTTAATAAGTGCGTTATATCATTAATATGAAAAAGAGAGAAAATGTCGAAATTTAAAGGAATAAAGTCTACTGCGGACGGTGCCGCAATCGTAGTTTGGGTTGAAAGTCACATTACTCAAGGTGCTTGTGCGTATCCAATCACTTCTTCAACAACGATGGGTTCCGGATACCAAGCCTTTATCGCTAATGGCGGTAGAAATATTTGGGGTGAATCCCTGGCCTTCATTGAATCAGAATCAGAGCATAGTTCAGCTTCTGCATGTGAAGGATATGCCCTCGCCGGAGGACGTGTAACAAATTTTACATCCGGCCAAGGATTAGTACTCATGAAAGAAGTATTATATACTATTTCCGGAAAAAGACTTCCCGTTGTGTTTCACATTGGTGCGAGAGCCCTCACGTCCCACTCTTTAAATGTCCACGCAGGTCATGATGACGTCATGGCTGTGACTGATTGTGGTTGGGGAATGTTGTTTGCGCGAAACGCCCAAGAAGCAGGTGACCTCGCATTAATTACACGCCGGGTTGCAGAGGACACACATACACCATTCTTCAATATAATGGATGGATTTTTAACAACACATACGATTGAAAATGTTCTATTACACGAACCGGAAATGATGGATGAATTTGTTGGAAAACCTCAAGATAAACTGGTGAACATGATGGATCCATATCATCCCATTATGTCCGGTGTTGTTCAAAATCAGGACTCCTACATGAAAGGAAAAATTGCACAAAGGATATATACAGAGAAGATTGAAGAATCTCTTAATAATGCCATGGCCGAATTTTTTAACCTGACCGGGCGAAGATACGGGTTAATATCTCAATATAACATGGAAGATGCAGATTATGCGATTGTTGGATTAGGATCAATGATTGAGACTTCTGAGGCTGCTGTCGATTATTTGAGAAAAGAAAAGAATATTAAAGTTGGAGTTGTTCACGTTACATCCTACCGCCCGTTCCCTGGAAAACAAATTGTAGATGCATTAAAAAATGTGAAAGCAATTTCTGTGTTAGAGCGTATGGATAATCCATTGGCAGAAAGCAACCCCCTTACTCTTGAGATTAAAGCAGCATTTGCAGACAACCTGCATCCTGATAAGAATGGTTTTGCAAAATTGCCAAAAATATATTCAGGATCTGCCGGATTAGGATCAAGAGACGTCCGGCCCGATGATATCATGGCAGTTGTTGACAATATGATTAATGAGGACAAAAAGTACTTTGCTATTGGCATTAAACACGATTTATCCCTCGAAACGGGTGAATCGACAGATATTCGAAACACAGGGACATTTTCAATGCGCGGTCATTCAGTTGGAGGCTATGGATCGGTCACTACAAATAAAATTATCGCCACGATTGTTGCAGATCTCTTTGACATGTTTGTTCAAGCATATCCAAAATATGGATCAGAAAAAAAAGGACTTCCCACAACCTATTTTTTAACCGTAGGTCCGGATCGAGTTAAAACCCATAACGAACTCGAATTTGTCGAATTTGTACCATTAAATGATATTAATGCATTTAATCTGGCAAACCCCTTAAAAGGATTGCAACCGGAAGGTATGTTATTCGTTCAAAGTCCTAAAACAGAATCAAGGGAAATTTGGTGTGACTTCCCTAAATGGGCACAAAAAATCATTCAAGAAAAAAAGATACATGTCATGGCCCTCGATACGGTCAGGATAGCAAAAGAAGTATCCTCAAGACCTGACCTGATCCAGAGAATGCAAGGAATAGTTTTATTGGGAATTTTTCTGAAAGCGACTCCATTTTTGGAACAATCCGGAATTAGTGAAGATGAATTGATGCAGGGCGTAGAAAAATCGCTGAGAAAGTATTTCGGAAAACGGGGTGAACAAGTTGTACAAGACAATTTGAATGCTGTTAAACGGGGATTCAATGAAGTTTTTGAAGTTAAACAAGAAGAAACAGAGGACCCATCAGCATGAATAATGAATTTTCAAATTTAAACAAGAAAAATGCTTTTTCTGTTTTAGACATACAAGATTTTAATGAAAGAATAGTCGGCGCTTATAATGACGGTACAGCCGAAGATGGATTACCTGCAGATGCCACAACGGCAAGGAGTTTAATACCCGCAGGAACGGCTGCTCTTCGCGATTTTAGTTATATCGCACCGGACATTCCTGAATTTATTTCGGATAACTGTGTGGCTTGTATGGAATGTGTCACTCAATGCCCCGATACGGCCATTCTCGGAAAAGCAATTCCAGAATCAAAACTCAATGAAACGATAAACAAATTGGATTCAGGCGAAATAAAAGGATGGATTTCTGACCAATGGACAGAAACAAATAAATTTTATAAAGTACCTGAAAAGCAAGGAAAAGAACCGGCGAAATTTGGCATTTTTATCGATCCCACAAAATGTAAAGGCTGTGCTGAATGTGTCGATGCCTGCGGTGATCATGAAGCACTTACCATGATATCTAAAGTGGATAATACAATTCCCACCTACCAAAAAGCTTTTAATTTTTTTAATCAGCTTGGTGAAACACCATCGGAGTATATCAACGAGCGCGTCCTTGTGGACATGATGCTTGCTAGCGATTCTATGCTTTATACCGGAGGAGCCGGCTCATGCATGGGATGCGGAGAAGGAACTGCATTAAGAATGATGCTTGCTGCTACCGGTTTTGCCTACGGGAAAGAAAGTATCGGACTCGTTGCTGCTACAGGCTGTAATACCGTCTATGGATCAACATATCCCTACAATCCTTTTTTAGTCCCGTGGACAAATTCTCTTTTTGAGAACGTATCTGCTGATGCCATGGGGATTCGTGCCCGGTGGGATCAAATGGGATGGCACGATAAAAAATTATGGGCTATTGGCGGCGATGGTGCTATGGTCGATATTGGCTTTCAAGCTCTGTCGCGTATGTTGGCTTCCGGTATGAACATTAATGTATTAATTTTAGATACGCAGGTTTATTCCAATACAGGTGGACAGGCATCTACTGCAACTTTTACAGGCCAGGATGCAAAAATGTCCTTGGTAGGAAAAGCGGTTGGCGGTAAAACAGAACGACGAAAAGAAATTGCTAACCTGTGTATGATGCACCCCGATATTTTTGTTGCCCAAACGACTGCTGCGCATACAAACCATTTTTATAAAGCAATTATGGCGGCAAACGAATATTCGGGTCCATCCGTTATCAACGTGTATACCACTTGCCAGCCTGAGCACGGAGTAGCAGATAATATGGCAATGCATCAGGCAAAATTAGCGGCTGACTCAAGGGCTTTTCCTGTTTTTATCTACGATCCAACAAAGGGAGAAAGATTCTCAGAGCGTCTATCGCTTCAGGGCAATCCGGCAAAGAATAATGATTGGTTTGTCAATCCAAAAACAAAAGAACAAATTGATTTTGCGTATTTTGCAAAAACAGAAGGCAGATTTGCAAAGCATTTTGATAAATCCGGCAATCCGGATGAAATCATTACGTCTACGCAGGATGAAAGACTCTCGAACTGGCATCTCCTTCAAGAATTAGCGGGGATTATTTAGATGGAAAAGAAAACGTTTCGTTTAAAAAATAATAGCAATATAATCATAAAAGATTTAACATTGTTGGATGTGAAAAAATCAACCGAATTTTTCTCAGCTATACCCGAATCTAAAAGGCGGTTTTTTCGGAGTGATGTAACCAGTGAAAAACATTTAAGAACTAGGGCAGAACAATCCGAATCGGGTAAGATCATTCGGCGGATTGCATTAATGGAAAATAGAATTGTGGGTGATGCTTCTTTAGAAATTGATACAGATTTCTGGAAAAGCGGTACAGCGTTTTTAAGACTCGTCATAGATCCAAATCATTCAGGCAAAGGTATTCAATACGCTTTAGCAAAAGATATGTATGATATTGCCTATCAAAAAAATATAGAAAAAATAATCGCCAAATTTATGCGACCCCAGAAAGACCTAATGGATATCTATTCTGACCTTGGATTTAAAATGGAAGGTGTTTTACCGGATTATGTTCATGACTTAAAAGGGAAAGAACAGGACATGGTTATCATGGTTGCTTCTATTGAAGATCTTCGTACGGCTCATGCTTTTATTGGGGATTGGCTGGATAATGATCACAGTTCTGTTGGCGCGGGCGAAATGTAGATTACATTTTAACCTATTATTTTCACTTTTATTATAACGAGTGGAATAGGTTTTCTGATGAGACTGGGAATTAATTAATAATAACGCTAATCATGATGGAAAATAATAAACAAAATACCCCAGAAAAAATTATCCTGAAGGGGACTGATTTATTACTGGATCCAATATATAATAAGGGAACGGCATTCACACAAGAAGAGCGCAAGCTGTTAAATCTGGAAGGGTTGCTTCCTCCACATACATTAACCCTGGAAGAACAAAAAACCAAAATCCTGGGAACGGTTCGATCAAAAAACACGGATATTGAAAAATATATTTATCTCATGTCATTACAGGATCGAAATGAAACATTATTTTATCGTTTACTGACAGAAGAAATTGAAGAATTTATGCCCATTATTTATACACCCACCGTCGGACAGGCCTGTCAGGAATATGGAATTGTATTTCGCCGCCCCCGGGGGATGTACATTAGTCTGAAAGAAAAAGGATCTATAAAAAGAATTCTGAGGAACTGGCGAAGGAAGAATGTTGACGTCATTGTAGTAACTGATGGTGAAAGAATTCTTGGGTTGGGTGATTTAGGGGCCGATGGAATGGGAATTCCTGTTGGGAAATTATCTTTATATACCGTGTGTGCAGGTATTCATCCAAATCGAACGCTTCCCATCACAATTGACGTCGGCACCAATAATGATGCATTGTTGAATAATCCATTTTATTTTGGATTGAGAGAAGAACGAACCACCGGAATAGAATATGATGAATTATTAGATGAATTCATGGAAGCTGCATCGGAAGTTTTTCCAAACGTACTCATTCAATTTGAAGATTTTGCAAATCAAAACGCCTACCGACTTTTGGAAAAATATCAAGATGATTATTTTACTTTTAATGATGATATTCAAGGGACAGGGAGTGTTGTATTGGCCGGATTATTAACGGCTGTGAAATATTTGGGATCAAAATTCCGCCGACAGCGCATACTGTTTTACGGTGCCGGATCGGCTGCATTGGGAATAGCTGAAAATATTGTTCATAGGATGGAAATGACCGGTGTGGCTCTTCAAGATGCAAGAGAAAAAGTTTATTTATTTGATTCCCGCGGATTGGTAGTAAAAGGACGGGATCATCTCACACCCATTAAAGAAAAATATACCCATTCAATGGGTAGCGCCGCCGATTTTCATGAAGCAGTAAGGAAAGTAAAACCAACCATGATTATTGGTGTATCAGGCCAACCAAAAGTTTTTACAAAAGAAGTCATTCAAACCATGGCAAACCTGAACGAGCGTCCTATTATTTTTGCATTATCTAATCCAACAAATAAAGCGGAATGCTCAGCAGAAGATGCTTACTATGGGTCAGACGGAAGAGCCATTTTTGCCAGCGGCAGTCCCTTCAATCCGGTAGCGTATAAAAGTAAGACATTTTATCCCGGGCAAGGAAATAATGCCTATATCTTCCCGGGAGTGGGATTAGGTGTTGTGGTATCCAAATCGAAGCGGGTTACAGATGAAATGTTTATCATTGCCGCACAGGAATTAGCCAAAATGGTTACGAATGAAGATTTGGATAAAGGAAGAATGTATCCTTCTTTATCTAATATTCGAGATATATCATTCAATATTGCAGTGGCAGTGGCAGAATATACCTTTGACAACGATCTGGCTCAGGTACACAGACCGGAAAGTATTTCTAAAATGGTTAGAGAGAAGGTCTACGAACCGAAATACAAATCTTATATTTAATTTGACCAATCGGGGATAATCTTAATCATCCTTCCGATATTTCAGAACAGGAAACATGATATAATAAAAAATCCCTAATCCAATGAGAAAAAGTATACCCGATATACCAAACAGTCGATTATAAAGTTCAATATGCCCCGGTAAACTTGAAAGAACTTGAACCGGCAAAACAAGAATAAATACACGCTGGAAAACAGCAACATTGGAAAGTATCGCCAACGGTGCAACCCAATGGGGTTTCGTCAATTTCCTGATACCTGCCATTCCCGGAATCATCCGCACTGCCATCCCCATGATTAAGTGGGAAATAAATCCAAGTAGGAAAATATGTCTAACCCCATCGGTGCTGATTTCAGTTATTCGTTTGGTAAGTAAAGAATATTGAATAATGATGTCCAAAAACAATCCAGTGAATAACCACAAGAATGCCGGTTTTATTAACCATTCGAACCGACCAAACTCACCGTAGTCAGGTAGATTCTTTCTGGCCTCCTTTCGGTGGGGAACTTTTTCCTCATCCATTGTATCAACCCAGGGAGGCCGTGTTTTAAATATGATATTGATATTAATTATAAACCACATTATCAGTGCATCTTTGAGTATAGATGAAATGTAGATTGTATTAGTGATTAGGGAATAATAGACGAATTGATTGATAAATCTACCCCCGAAAATAATGAATAACAGAATGGCATATATTTGGCTAAAAATTTTGACATTCCATGTGATGGCAGGTAAGCGCATAAAAAGAGGCAGCGTTCGAATCCCAACAGCCATACAGATTGAGAAAATGGTAAAATGGATGAATAAGTCAATTAAGAAACCGTTCCAATTCTGGAGTAGGATTGATTGTCTATTCATGAACATTTCGATTAATAAAACCTGATCTCCCAGAGAATAAATCACCCAGCCAACTATGGTGAGTAAAATAAATATTTGAATATTTCGATTAATTTTCCGAACATCTTGGATGGATTTCTTAATGATTGAACCCAATGCCAATAGATAATAAATGATGGATATAATCGTAAGTATCCCGGAGAAAACTATCAATATACTTAGAGTTGAAAACCAAGGGCTACCATTCAAGTATGGCAACCAACATTGACAAATAATTCTGAGAAATAATCCGGAAGTCATAAATCCCAAAATCAAATCAGGCCGATAACGATCGTTGATTTTTATATGCGTTAGTCGAGGTAAAAAGTGAAGAGAGACACCCATAATAAACAGACCTGCCCAACCCATGAGCTGAATATGACCATGGGATTGAATGAAGGAGTAGTATCCGGGTCCCAATGAAAGGTCAAAACCAATTAAATAAACTACATGAGAGCCCAGAGTAATTCCCGCAAACAATGACAGAAGAATTGCCGTATGAATGAAATCAGAAGGAAAAGAAGGATAGCGGCGAATCATATTGGTTTGGATTATGTTTTACTGTTCATTCCCATTATGAAGTTAAAATGAATTAATCATTGGTGGTACTATTTGACTACTTTACACGGGTTTACCTTAAACCAGAAGTTTGTTGCATTCCCCACAGAATTGTCCGGTACTCAGAACGTCAATTCATTTGTTCGAAAAAATGAATTTGAATAAATTATGTAAATATAGTTTGCCGAACGTTCAATGTTTGGTGTCGTTGCTGACGTGGGGAAGCCATGCACTATACCCATTGTTGGCTGTATTTTTCTTTTTCAAAATGGTTCAATACTCGTAAAGCCCGTAGGGTATTCCATCTGCTCGAAGTGCCTGCTTTCTCCATTACAAAGTGTACTTGTCCAGGATGAGCAGCTTGTATATTCCAAGCACTCTTCTTGTTTCTTTTTTTTAATATAACGTCCATTGCATTTTTCATTCTTTCGTCCCATTTTCTTCCAGCATATTGAAAATAGTCTAATGCACGTAAAATGTCGTATTTCCATCTACTTGGATAGGATAATTTCAAAAAGCCTTTGGAAATAATTTCTCCCGTTCGATCAGACAGGAATAACTTATGAATCAGAATAAATTCTTCAGCACTTTTAAGAGCTTTTAAAATATCATTCTTTCTGTATTTGTATCCCGTCATTTGAAACTCAACCAGTCCTTCGAGTACCGAGATAGTGGAATGTAGAGAACTATGCTTTGCACCACTTCTTGTTGACCTGCAATTGAACCCACCATCTGGCATTATTTCATTTAGGAGATTATCTACAATAGAGTGAAGTTCTTTTTCTGAAGTATTGAAATAAGATGCGTAATTCAGAAACATACCATTTACACAAACATCACTGTTTTGAGATGTGGATGGCCCAAGTTGAATTCCACCATCTTCAGCTTTCGATGTATTTAAAACTTGTTCGATTGATTCCTTTACTAGTTCGTGATTAGGGCTCATATTTAAATTTCGAAGGTCAAGAACCGTATAATGAGTTGAAATCCATTTGGGTTGATAGAAGCGGTCCCCCCAATTGCCATTTGATTTTCGTTTGGTTAAATACTGTTTTCCCCAACCTTCATCTGCAATTCTGTCTTGTAAATCCTTTCTGTCCTTTCCTAACAAATCCCGGTAAACCTGGTATTGTATTGAAACATCACCTTTAAGCAGCCATTCTATGATTTGTCTTTCGTTCATTTTTAATTATTACCAACGACCAGATACAATCAATATGTTTTGTTTATCGGGTTTAAAGAGGGGATTAAATTTTGTCCTCACGTCTTATACTTCTTCATAGGTTAAAAAAACGATAAAAAATGATCCCTTTCTATTTCCTGTAAATTATTTTACCAAATTGTTTAATCATAGAAAAATTACAACCGTCAGGAGGGACAAGGCTTAATTATTTTTCTTTAAAAAATATAGATAAAAATATCAGTATCAGCCATTTTCTTTCCATCATTTATGAACACGATCACTCATCTTGAACTAAAATAAATTATTGGTATCATTGCGGTAACCCATTGTAGGTTTTCGACCTGTTTCCCCTACAATTTATAAAAACGTCTATAAAAAAACGATTGAACTATGGCAGATATTATCATCAGTCACCCGGATCGGGAAGAATTGGAATCCAAGAACATATTTCAATGGCCAATTTGGGAGTGTGAAATTTCTGAATTTCCCTGGACCTATGCAGAAAATGAATCCTGTTACATTCTGGAAGGTGACGTTGAGGTTCAGACCGATCAGGATGTTTATCATATTCAAAGGGGTGATTTTGTTATGTTTCCTGCCGGGCTTGAATGCATCTGGAAAGTGACGTCTCCAGTCAAAAAACATTATCGGTTTGGATAGACATGATTATCGTTAACTGGCGGATATTACTCACTCTTGGAATCGGTATGATGGTCGGTTCCGGGATTCTTTTTTATTGGGGTTACCAATTAAAAATTGATGGAGAATCATTCAGCAAAATTTGGGTTCTGGCATTGGGGTTTGCTTGGGTAGGAAGTGATTTGATTAAAAAAGCTGTGGATAAAAAAACGAATCAGGGAAAATAATCCTCTAACAACTTCAATGGATATCAGATGAGAGAAGCAGTCTATCATTATTTAAATACCTACGAACCATTCAATTTGTTTGGTACCGAACATATCATAGGAAATTCGATTTCTTTATTAATCATTATCCTGTTGCCATTGTATGCAAAACGAAATCTCGATAAAGACGCCCAACATACTGTGGGTAAAGTCATCGGTTGGATGGTTTTTAGTAATTATATATTATGGGTTATTCTCGAAATCATTGCCGGCACCTTCGATATAAAACTTCATTTACCCGTTCATCTTTGCCGCCTGGCCAATATCATGATGCCCCTTGTGATGGTCTGGCGAAATTATTTTGCTTTTGAAATATTATTCTTTTGGGGATTTTCCGGCATGATCCAGGCAACCATTACGCCGGATATTTCAGCCGGGTTTCCTCATTTTCATTATTTCCGGTTTTGGATTGGTCATCAGGGGATGATTTTGGGATTGGTTTATGCAACCGTTATTTATGAAATGAGGCCGACGATTAAGAGCCTATGGAAAGCATTTATTGCTTTAAATATTATGCTGGTTATTGCTGCAATTGTAAATGGTTTAATCGGAACCAATTATTTATGGATTTGCGGAAAGCCAACCAACCATTTAGGTGAGCATCTTCCAACCATAATGGATTATTTTGGACCCTGGCCTTGGTATATTCTGACTGCTGAAATATTTGCATTACTTCACTTTGGTTTGGCATATACACCAATCTATTTGTTAAAAAAGAAAAAGGCTTCGCAATGAATCGAAATGCTGTTATTGTATTAATAATCGGACTTGCATTGGTAATAATGGGAAATAATAAACTAAAAAACATGGAAACAAATTTACCCCCAACTGCAGAGAAAATACCCTACAAAACAACCATTCATGGTTATGAACGAGTCGATAATTATCATTGGATGCGCCTAACTGACGAGCAGAAGCTGTCCAAAATACCGGATGAGCAAACCCAAAAGGTATTAGATAACCTGAACGCAGAAAATGCCTTTAAAGAAGCCCATTTAAAACATACTGAAAAATTCCAGGAAGTATTATTTAACGAAATAATTGGAAGAATCAAAAAAGATGATGAAACTGTTCCTTATTTTGATAACGGATATTGGTACTATACTCGATATGAAAAAGGGAAAGAATATCCGATTCATTGCCGAAAGAAGGAACAATTAGAAAATCCTGAAGAAGTTTTAATTGATGTAAATATCTGGGCAGAGGGGCATGATTATTATTCAATTAGAGGCTTGGCAGTGAGTCCGAATAATAAATATTTAGCATTTAGCGTTGATACTTTAAGCCGCCGGATTTATACTATAAAAATAAAGAATCTTGAGACAGGTGAGATTCTTCAGGATGAAATTCATGGGACCGAAGGAGGCGTTGCTTGGGCAAATGATAATAAAACATTTTTCTATACGGCTAAAAATGAAACAACACTTTTATCTGAAAATATTGACAGGCATCGACTGGGTAGGCCTCAATCGGAGGATGTGAAGGTTTACACTGAGAAAGACAATTCATTTTATATTGGCGTTTATCGTTCTAAGTCAGATAAGTATATTATTATTTATAATTCCAGTACATTAGTCAGTGACTACCAGATTTTAGAAGCGGATAATCCTGAAGGACAATTCAGATCATTTTCTCCCCGAGAAAGTGAACATGAATATTCCATAGAACATTATAAAGACAAATTTTATATCGTAACCAACTGGAATGCAGTCAATTTTCGCCTGATGGAAACACCGGAAACCGCCACATCAAAAGAAAATTGGACTGAAGTAATTCCGCATCGAAATGATGTTATGTTGAGTGATATCGAAGTATTTGCAAATCATATAGTCCTGAGTGAAAGGAAGGACGGTTTACGGCAGCTGAGGGTTATCGACCAGCGGAACGGGAATGAACATTATATTGATTTTGGAGAGGATGTTTATACTTCCTACACATTAACTAATTTAAGTTTTGATACAAATGTACTAAGAGTCGGATTTACCTCCATGAAAACGCCCTTCTCCACAATAGACTATGAAATGGATACCCGAGAATCCATATTATTAAAACAGACGGAAGTAGTTGGGGGATATAATGGGGACGAATATGAAACAGAAAGAATTTTTGCCACGGCAACAGACGGTAAAAAAATTCCTATATCCATTATTTACAAAAAAGGATTTAAAAAGAATGGTAAAGGGAATTTGCTCATCTACGGATATGGGTCTTATGGGGCAACGATGGATCCCACATTTAGTTCGACCAGATTAAGTTTATTGGATCGTGGATTTGCCTATGCCATAGCCCACATCCGGGGGAGTCAGACATATGGTCGTCCTTGGTATGATGATGGGAAAATGGAAAATAAAATGAATACCTTTACCGATTTTATTGACTGCAGCCAATATTTGATTGATGAAAAATTTACCAATAAGGATCATTTATTTGCCATGGGAGGGAGTGCCGGCGGATTATTGATGGGAGCCATAGTCAATCTGGCGCCGGAATTGTACAAAGGTGTTGTGGCCGCCGTTCCATTTGTAGATGTGGTAAACACCATGCTGGATGAAACCATTCCGTTAACGTCGAACGAGTGGGACGAATGGGGTAACCCGAAGATAAAAGAAGAATATGATTATATGATGAAGTATTCGCCCTACGATAATGTCAAACCGCAGGCATATCCAAACATGCTGGTAACCACCGGATATTTTGATTCCCAGGTTCAATATTGGGAACCGGAAAAATGGGTAGCCAAACTTCGGGATATGAAAACAGATGATCATTTATTATTAATGCATGTAAATATGGAAGCAGGTCATGGTGGAAAATCAGGTCGTTTTCGCCGCTATCGTGAAGTAGCGCTTGAATATGCTTTTATTTTTGATTTAGTTGGGATTAATCAATGATGCATAAGATATCCTCAAAATTATTTTCCTTAATTTTATTATTCTCTCTGATCCCGGTAACTGTTCATGGTCAGCAGCAAAACAGATTATTATGGGATGGGGGCGATTGGAAGAGGGTCAGTCAATTGGCAAATGGAAATCCGGAGATGGAACTCAGAATGAAAACTGCTTACATCAATGGCGTCCTGGACGGACGATTATTTTATTATTTAAAAACCTGGTCGGTTGAACAGAAACTGGCGGATAGCCTATATGCAGAAACAATCGACTATTTGAGTCCCAGAGAAATGGTTCGTTCGTTGGATAATTTCTATTCGGACCCTTTGATGGTATACGTACCGCTGCCGTCAGCAATGATTATTTCAAATATGTATGGTGAACGGATTCCGTTGAATATCATTGATGCGTACGTACAGCAGACAAAATTTTGGATTAATGAACTGCAACTTAGGATGGATGAAAAAGGACCGGCGGAATT
>CAZBEY010000055.1:0-5238 GCA_964491015.1 uncultured bacterium
GCTTCTTCTAATATAACTTCAAAACTGTCGGGATCACCCACGCCGGAAACGGCCACGACAGTACCCTTAATCTCTTTCAGAGGTTTGACTGCTCCGTCAAAACCGATCAAATCGGTTCCTGGCAATAGATTCGATTGGATGGTAAATGCGCAGTATTTGGAAACATTATCAATTAGCTTTTTGCTTGGCGGCGAAAGGTTGGCCTTCGTAAAAAATACAACGTCAGCTCTTTTAACATTCTTCAATGGCTCCCGGAGCAAGCCGTATGGCAGCAGTTTGGGTTGGCGATGGCTGCTGTTAATCAGGACAATATCCACATCCCGGTAAACGCGGCGATGCTGAAAAGCGTCATCCATGAGAATAATATCCGGTTTGAATTTGCTGCAAATAAATTGACCGCCTCTGTACCTGTTTTCATCCACGACAACCGGAATATCTTTTAATTTTTGAGCCATCATAAACGGTTCGTCCCCGCCATGCTGCAGGTCTGATTGAATGGCTTTCCCGTCGTTTACAACCACCGTTCCGACCGATTTTCGCTTATAGCCCCTGCTTAATATAGCAACGCTCAATCCTTTTGCTTTTAATGTGGTTGCCAGATAAAGAACGAATGGTGTTTTTCCTGTTCCTCCAACGGAAATATTTCCTATGCTGATTACCTTGCAAGGGAGCTTTCGAGAAACAAAGAATCCAATATTGTAATATAAATTCCGCCAGAAGATTAACAGGTAGTAGAAAAAACCCAGGGGCCAAAGCAGGAACCGGTATTTTTTGATAGATTGCGGGTCAAACTGTGGCACGTTGTTCAGCCTCCTTTTCTAACCGGTCTAATTCTGTTTTCAGTTTCTTTGAAGCTTCACCAAAATCATCATTCTTTGAAAACGCCAATGGTTCTCCAATCAAAAGGTGAATTTTACCGAACGGTTTGGCGACATAAAAAGTATCCCAGTTTGTAGAAGCCCAATGTCTGGAAGCAAAGCTCCCGGTGGGAAGAATAACAGCGCCGGTGTGAATAGCCGCTTTGATTGCTCCGGGTTTTAGCTCTTTTGCCGGTCCTTTTGGTCCATCAGGTGTAATGAAAATCAGAGAACCTTTTTCATTTTCTAACACATCAACAATTTTTTTATATGCTTCCCGGCCCCCCTCAGTACTGGATCCGCGTATAGTTCGATACCCAATCTTTATGGCAATCCGGGAGATGATTTCAGCGTCGCCATGAGTTCCGGCTAAACCATAGGGCTGCTTGTCAGCCACATATAGATAGCCAGGAAGGAGGTTACCATGCCAGGTCGCAAAAATAATTGATTTCCCCTCTGCTCGAAGTTTTTCAATCATACCATCTCCCTCGATAAACCACCGGTTGGTTCCATAGAAAAATTTTAATATCCATTTGCCGAACCACACGCCAAGGAAAAAGAGTATTTTTTTCTTCATTTTCAGTTGATAATCATATATTTTAACCGCAGAGAACGCCAAGAAGACGCAAAATTCTCAAAGGGGAAATCAAATTTTCTTTGTGTTCTTTGCGAAAAATCAGAGTGCTTTGCGGGTAATTTATTTTTCAAACCATTATCCTGTTCAAAATTGCTTCTGCCGTCCGTTCATAAACGCCGGGCAATCCAAGGGTGCGCCGCACTTCTTCATACCCTTGAAGCATTTCCTTACGCTCGGCGGTTTGCTTTAGTAAGGTCTTTACAGCACTTGCTAAATTTTTCGGCGTCATCTCTTCTTGGAGAAATTCAGGTACAATTTGACGACCGACAATAAGGTTGGTCATGGCGGCGTATGGAACATGGGATAAATTTTTTGCCAAAAACCAACTGCCGGCGGACATTTTGTAACACACCACCGCAGGAATATCTTGTACTGCTGATTGCAGTGAAGCCGTTCCAGAAGAAGTGAGTACGGCGGTTCCATATTCCAGGCACAGGCTGGTGTCATCCGTCTCCACTTTCCAATTTTCAGGTAATGTACCCAAATTAACCTCCGACGCTTTGCCGATAATAATTTGTATTTTATTATCATTAAGCAATGAAACTGCCTTTTTAAATACAGGGAAATGCCGATCCGCTTCCTGCTGGCGGCTCCCGGGAAAAAGAACCAGGAGCGGTTCGTTTTCATCCAAACCATGTTTCGAAAAAAAAGAATGTTTATCCATGGATGGCTTTTGAAATTCTGTAAACGGATGTCCAACGAAGTTCGCATTAACTCCCCGCTGTTCAAACCATTCCTGCTCAAATGGGAAAATACAAAGCGCCTGATCCACACATTTCCGAATAGTATTCACCCGATTCTCCTTCCAAGCCCAGACCTGGGGCAAAATAAAATAGGTAATGGGGAGTCCTAAAAGACGAACTTTTTTTGCCAGTCGTAGATTAAAGCCGGGATAGTCGATTAAAATAAGGCGGTGAGGTTTGATTTCTTGAATTTTTTTAATTGTATCACCCATGACTTTTATCATATATGGCAAATGTTTTACCACTTCTGTAAACCCCATCATGGCCAAATCGTTCACATGATTTAGAATTTCCATCCCGGCAGATTTCATTTTATCCCCGCCGTGACCGACAAATTCTGCAGAAGGAGATTTTTTCTTTATGGCATAAATAAGTTTGGCGCCGTGAAGATCTCCGGACTCTTCGCCGGCGACCATGAAAAAGCGGGGGCTCTTAGTGCTCATGGATCAATATCGTGAAAAAATATTTTCAACCGAAATTAAACAAATTGCTGGCGGATTAAAATCAATACAATAATGAGGACAATATTTTGCAGTGTACGTCTTTCTGTTTTCAACGTCTTCCGAAGGGTCATAGATTTACGATTATCATCATTTTTCCATGAAATGATTCGAGGACACAATCTGGGTACATTTTGCTTATATCTTTCATATTCGCCGCCAAATAATCCCGAAAGCGTTTTTTCTTCCAGATCAATAATCAAGGAGTACTGAACGACAAAAAACACCCATGTAGCTGCCAACATCGCCCATATATTTGAAGCTCCGGCTATGAGTACAATTCCACTGAAAAGAAATAGATTACCAATATACAATGGATTACGAACATGGGCAAAGGGTCCGGACGAACAAAGGGCAGGGGCACCCACGTTTGTCGTTCTGGTAATGCCTCCCGCATAACTCACTGCCCAGATTCGAACGAATTCTCCAACCACCAGACAACCAAGTCCAACCCATGGATATGGAAAAGCCGGTTTTGAAAAATAAATAATCATTATGGCTAAAGGTATTGGTGTATAGCTGCGGTATTTAAAAAAGAAATTGCGTATATCCATTAGTGTATGTCTTCCAATATCATATCGTGAATTTTTATAGCGACATCCAGCGCTTCGCGTCCGGCCTGACCGTCTACAATGGGTGTTTCTTTACCATTAATTGATGCAATGAAATTGGTTAATTCTGTTTCTAATGCGTCAATTTTATTTACTTCCGGTTTTTCGTAAACAATCTTCCGTGGTACGCCATAAGAATCCAGTGGAGCTGTTTGTATCGCAGCCGGATCGTCTATGTTATCATCAAGGACACGGTATATTTCTGTCAGTCCCAATAGAAAATCAATCGTCACATACATATCTTTTTGAAACACTTTAATTTTCCGAACCTTATCCCGGGCAATCCGGCTGGATGTGATACTGGCAACTGTTCCATTCTCAAAGCGGATTCTGGCGTTGGCGATGTCTACAGAATCTGATAAAATTGAGACACCACTGGCACGAATATTTTTCACGGGCGAATTTACCAGTGAAAGGATAATATCAATATCATGGATCATGAGATCCAATACAACAGGGACATCGGTCCCGCGCGCCGTGTAAGGTGCCAGCCTCTGGACTTCAATATATTTTGGATTTAAGCTAAAATTCTTTAAGGGCATTAATGCCGGGTTCAACCGCTCAATATGGCCCACTTGAATGATAACATTGTTTTCTTCAGCCAACTGTAAAAGATGGTCAGCCTCCGGTATCGTCTTGGTGATAGGTTTTTCAATAAATACGTGTTTTCCGGCTGTGATACATTCTTCCGCAACAGCTGCGTGAACGCGGGTGGGTGTTACAATAGAAATTCCGTCACTGTTTTTTATCAGTTCACCCATAGAGCCAAAAACACGGGCTCCATATTCCTCCGCAACATTTTTACTGCGTTCAACGTCAATATCATACAGACCCATGAACTGACAATCGTTATGGCTGATTAAATGCTTTACATGGTGCCGGCCTAGATGACCTACACCAATGATACCGATTTTGGGAAGATTGTTTTTCATTTATATCAGGAAATTACACTTATTATGACAATGTTAACCAATGGAATGCCGAACCAATCCGACACGTTCTCCTAAGCTACGCTTTGGCGGGCAGTCAATTACCAGTTCCCAATAACCAGTGTACTCTTCATTCACCAGCCACTATTTCACCGCTAATCGGTTTACCAGTTTTTTCTTGCATTTCCTTTCTAAAACGACCAACTTTCGACTTGTCAATCGAGGTAAGAAAGACAACATGAACCATAGAAGCACATTTTATTCTTATGCCTGCTAATATTAAATCAGGGATTGGGTTTATCATACCCTTCGGAGCCGTTATTGGTTTTGTTCTTTCCGTGATAGCGGAAAATTATGTATTGGGTATTTTTTTGGCAATGGCGGGTATTTTGGTCTGGCTTTTATATTTAGCTGTTATGGACACTAACGCACCCGATACCATGGGTAATTTCATTATACTTTTTGGTGTTTTGCTGTCAGTGGCGGTATTTATGAACTTTGGCTGGGAGCAAAATATGTGGGGAGGGTTTGAGTTTAAACCCGAAGGTTCTGTGATGGCGCTAATGGTTCTTTTCTTTTCTACTATCAGCGGCGTGTTGTATCGTCAGCATGTAGGGGATGGTAAACATAAACTGACTTCCGCAGAACAAAAATTAGTGGATAATGCGCTGCAGGGGCAGGACAAGCCCAGAGTGATTGTGGTTAAACAGGAAGCTGAAAGCAAAGAAAAAGAAAAGGAGGATGACGAAGACGAGGATAAATATGAAGAGGATTATGAATATCCTTACCCATATTATTATGACGAGGATGAGGAGGATGACGAAGATTACGAATATGAATACGATTATGAGGATGACGAAGACGAGGACTGATCATCATTTTTCTTAAAAAAGAGTTTTAAAAAGGGCAGAAAATCTGCCCTTTTTTCTTTTAGCGGTAAAAATTCCGATACTGGATGTTT
>CAZBEY010000055.1:5338-12975 GCA_964491015.1 uncultured bacterium
GCAGAAAATCTGCCCTTTTTTCTTTTAGCGGTAAAAATTCCGATACTGGATGTTTTAGTAAAAATGGATGTTTAGGTTATAAACTCGATAAAGAAACTGATTTTACTCAAATAGTTTATAATAGCTCTGTTCCACATAATGACTGAATTAAGGAATAAACACAATCTTCAAATTGACAAAGTTTCACACGATAAAGAAAAATCGACCCGCGAGCTCCCCAGCTTACCTCACACTGTGTGGCAGGCAAGTGAATCGGTTCTGGCTTGTCTATGTTCCCACCCCACAAATAAATTCGTGTGTTATTTTAGGATCAATACGCCATTTCACACCAATAGGCTTTGTTTCCAATGACAACGCAACCCACGATGTTAATCGTGGGTGTGAGTCAACTCAATAATCAAAACCGTTTTAACGGTTTATTACACCCATTTTAGATTAGTTGCTAATTTGAACATAGCTTTTATTTTCTTTCCGCTCCAGTCATGGCCAATACAATATTTGTACTGCCGATAAAAGCTCTGTGCTGAACGAATGTTGCCTTGAAATAATAATAAAACGTCAGTACATAAAAAATGTGAAACCACCATTCATTTACTTTGCCTAAAAAGAAAGCGCCATCCAGGATCACGGCTGCCATGAACAGAATGGTCACCATCATCGTTGGGGGATAGAGCTTCCGTTTAATACCCAAAATACCTTTATAAAATTTATCTCCTGTTTCAGAATGTTCCTGGCCGTATTCCTTGATATTCACCCCCGTTCCCACAAAGAAAAACATAACAAGCGTTTGGGCAGCAATAAAAATAATACTCACCAATAAATCCAAAGCAATATGGCTGGTAGGCCAAATGTTTAAATAGTGATTTACACCGATTAATAATAAACCAACTCCGGACAAAACCACCATAATATACGAAGCTATCATGAAAAACCACATAGAATCAAAACTGCTGATTGGATGATTGCCTGCCTACGCTGAAGCTCCGGCAGATAAGAATGATTGATTGATGGGTAAAAAACACTTGATTTGTGTGAAAGTTCCAATCATACATACAATCAATCAACCGTGTTTGACTGATAGGCCGGTAATCAATTCTGCTACACATTAAAATGGAAATAAATACAGTCTCCGTCGCCAACAACATATTCCTTTCCCTGCAATTTCGCCAGCCCGGCGTCTTTGACTGCTTTTTCTGATCCCAATCGGATTAAATCATCGTAACGAATGACCTCAGCCTTTATAAATCCCCGCTGAAAATCAGAATGGATTTCTCCCGCTGCCTCGGGAGCCGTTGCGCCCTGCTTGATGGTCCATGCCCGTACTTCTGTGGGTCCTCCGGTAAAAAATGTTTCCAGTCCAAGGAGTTTAAATCCGGCGTGTATGAGTTTGTAAAGCCCCGGATCAGTTAAATGGTACTCTTCCAGAAAAAATTCTATTTCATCGTTGGGCAGCACAGCAATTTCCTGTTCCAGTTTACCACATAGACGTATGGCCAGATTGCTCTCTTTTTCAGCAAAGTCTACCAATTCCTGTTCCAGACCACCCCGTTGATCATGGGTGATTTCAGTTTCGTCAACATTGGCAACATAAAGGATGGGTTTACTTGTCAACAAATGCAATGTCCGTAGAATGATTGCTTCATCCTCATTGGTCTGAATCGTTCGGGCTCGGTGACCATCATTACAATGTGCCAATAATCTCGATAGAAAATCAAATTCTTTTTTTGCTTCTTTGCCTCCGGATCGCGTGGCTTTTTCTGTTTTAAACAACCGTTTTTCCAGCGTTTCAATGTCAGCTAAAAGCAGCTCTGTTTCAATCAATTCAGCATCCCGTACGGGATCCACGTCTCCCTCCACATGGGTTACGTTTTTATCTTCAAAACAGCGAACCACGTGAATAATGGCAGCCACCTGCCGAATTTGTCCCAGAAATTGATTCCCCAGGCCTTCTCCCTTACTGGCGCCTTTGACCAATCCTGCTATATCGATGAATTCTACGGTTGCGGGCGTTATTTTATCCGGCTTGAAAATTGCGCTCAACTTATCGAGACGTGGATCGGGAAGCCCCACAATACCCACATGAGGATCAATGGTACAGAAGGGATAATTTTCAGCCGGGACAGACGATTTTGTCAGCGCGTTAAAAATGGTTGATTTTCCGACATTGGGTAAACCGACAATGCCGCACCGTAAAGCCATGGTGATTCAGGCTCCCCGTTGATTAAAATGTATCAAGAGAAGGATCCCCACCGAAATCGTACGTCAAATTATCAAATAAACCGACTTGCAGGTTTTTAGCAAAATAAATAATCCTGTCTTTCACTTTTAATTCGGCATCACCCCACGCCATATAAACTGGTCTTGTAATAAATTTTTTGATGTCGATTTTATAATAAATTTTATCATGATACGGACGAACCTGTCCTTTGAATTTCATATCTTGGACTCCCAATGCGCGCCCCCGTCCTTGGCCGCCGGCCCAGGAAAGAAAAAATCCGACCAGCTGCCAAAATCCGTCTAATCCAAGGCATCCGGGCATAACAGGATCATTTTTAAAATGGCATTGAAAAAACCAATCAGATGGATCAATATCCATTTCAGCCTCGATTTTTCCTTTATCATATTTTCCACCGATATCAGAGATGTGGGAAATTCGATCAATCATCAACATGGGGGGTAATGGGAGTTTCCCGTTTTTTTTCCCAAACATTTTACCGGAGCCGATATCCAGTAATTCTTGTTTTGAATATGAAGATTTTCTGTCCATTATTTATCCTTTTACAGCCTGCAATTTACTAATTAATCAAGACTCGAACATTCCACTTTTAAGCTTGTGGTTTGCTGTAGTACATGTCTTGTCTAAATTCACGCCACAAAAATGGAGAAAAAATGTCTGAATGGGTACTAATACTTGGATGTTCAACTGGTCATGGCGGTGCAACAGCAAAGCGCCTGGCGAAAGATGGATATGGGATAATCGGATATCATTTTGATCGTGGAGAGGTTCGTCGCCAAGGTGAAAAGCTGAGGGATGAAATTGCTGAAATCAATGACGGCAGAGTTCATTTCTACAACAAAAATGCTGCGGATATTGATATTATGAATGAAGCTGTGGAAATTGTTAAAGAAATTACCGGAGGTGAACCAGTAAAACTTCTGCTCCATTCCATAGCTTTCGGTACAACCATGGATTTACTTGGAGAAACGCACGTCACAAGAAAACAAATGGACATGACGGTTCATGTGATGGGGACATCTCTGCTTTACTGGACACAACGATTGCACGATGCCGGATTGCTGGCTAAAGGATCTCGCGTTATGGGATTTACTAGCGAAGGAAATTATGTTGCAATGGAAGGATATGGTCCTGTAAGTGTCGCAAAAGTTGCCATGGAAGCTATTATTCGTCAAATTGGATGGGAATTAGGTCGTTTTGGTATTACTGCAAATGCTATTCAGGCGGGTGTTACACCCACCAGGGCATTAACAAAAATTTCGGATCGATGGGAAGATTGGGTAAAGCGTACAGAATACCGCAATCCCATGCGAAGAACCACTACCCCTGAAGATGTCGCTGGAGCGGTATCCATGTTACTACAATCGGAAGCGGACTTTATCAATTGTTCTACCATTTACGTAGATGGCGGAGAGCATCGTTCGGGACGGATTTACTAAATAGTATTATTTATGTACAAACTAAAGCCCCGAGAGATCTGTGTTTTCGTTTTTATAATAACCGCGATGTTGAAACGATTTTAATCTAAAATTTCTTTGTGGAGATCAATGACTTCATGCCGATCTTCTAATATAAATGTATGATTAAATGAAACGCGAAGATTTGCTTCCCGAATCCATACCGTAGCAATATGTTCTTTTCTTTCGTCTGTTTCAGCACATTCCAGGAACATAATGGATTGATAAATATCCAAGCACATATCGACGATACGTTTTGCAATATAGTCGGTGTATTCGGAATCTTTCTTCTCTTTTACAAAAGCAATTACTTCATGTAATAGGGGAACCATAGCCTTGGCGACACGGACTATGGGATTCAGCTTCCGTGGGAAATCATGCTCAATAAAATCTTGAAATGTTTTATCCATTACGCCCGACAAAATACCTCCAAGGGCGCCAACGACTTGTAATTGGGAAGTGCCCTCGTAGATATTGGTAATTCGCGCATCACGGTAATAGCGTTCCATGTCATAATCTTTCATGAAACCGCTGCCGCCCAGAACCTGAATGCCTTTATAAGCAACTTCATTGCACATTTCTGAGTTATAATATTTGGATAATGGAGTAAGTACAGACGCTAGGCGTTCGTCGCTTTTGATCTGTTTTTTCATTTCAAGATCTGGCGCTTCGCCTCTTTCTTTGGCTTCTTCCATGCGAGCAGTACGAATTTTAAACATATCTACAACACGCCCGGCCTCATAGAGTAGTAATCGTCCGGCTTCGATTTTCAAACGCATATCTGTGAGCATATCATATACGGCAGGAAATTTGATAATGGGTTTTCCAAATTGAATACGCTTTTCTGCATATTCTTTAGCATCTTTATAAGCGGCTTCCGCTATTCCAATTGCTTGAGCAGAAACGCCCATTCTTGCACCATTCATTAACGACATTACATATTTAATAAGACCACGTTTTCTTTGGCCAACTAAATATGCAGGAGTATTATTAAATGTCATGTCACAGGTCGGAGATCCGTGAATTCCCAGCTTGTTTTCCAATCGACGAATGTAAATTGTTTCATCCTTGGAGCACACAAACATGGAAAGTCCGCGTCCGTCACGAGTGCCTTCTTCTGATCGAGCTAAAACCAATAATGTTTCGCCATTTCCGTTTGTTATAAATCGTTTGGCACCATTTAAATGCCAGATATTTGAATCTTCGCCTGGTTGAGGGGGAATTGCGGCAAGACGTACGGACTGTAAGTCGGAACCAGAATCCGGCTCAGTTAAAATCATCGCACCTGTAGCATCACCGCTAGCTAACCCTGTAATAAATTGATGTTTCTGGTCATTGGTTCCAAATTCATTGATGGTTTCGCCGATATCCTGTAAACCAACAAGATTCATGAGGGATGCGTCGGCACGAGAAACCATCTCCAACACGGCTATCTTCACAACTTGCGGCATATTGAGCCCTCCGTAGGCGCGAGGCAGGGATATACCCATTAATTGTGCACGTTGGAAATCGCGGAGATTATCATGAACTAAGGGATGATAAGTCACTTTTCCATCGGAAACAGAATTCCCTTCACGGTCAATTTGACGAGCTCTTTCAGCAATAGGACCTGCACAGAGTTCACCGGCTAAATTGCATATATCAAAATAGTTTTCAATAGCTTCTTCAGCCGTTTCAGGGGCAAAATCATACTCATTTGCATCGGAATAATCATTTTCCATGAGATCGGCCAATGCTTTGAGACCGACGCGTTCAAGATTAAATCGAATATCCGGAGTATCTTTAAAATAGTTACCCACGATTAACTTTTTCCTTTATAAGCTTTAATCATCATTGGTAGAACTTTGTGCAGATCACCAACGATACCGTAGTGTGCCACATTAAAAATTGGAGCTTCAGGATCGGTATTAATCGCAATGATTTTACCCGATTGGTCCATCCCTGCCCGGTGTTGTATAGCGCCAGAGATACCGCAGGCAATGTAAAGTTTCGGTCGAATAGTGGTTCCGGTTTGACCCACTTGGTGTTCTTTTCCAATATATCCATTGTCTACAGCGGCACGGGACGCTCCCACAATTCCGCCAAGAGAATCAGCCAATTGCTTGATTAAATCAAAATCTTCCTTGCTGGCCACACCGCCACCGCCAGCAACTACAATACTCGCGCCCTTCATATTGACTTTCTTTTCATGAATCTTACGCTCTAGGACGGTATTAATAAATGGAATTTCTTTCCAATTAATATTTTCGAATGGTTTAATTGTGCCCTTTCGCTTTTTATCTTGTACGCTAAGCTTAATCACTCCCTCGCGGACGGTGGCCATTTGCGGTTTATGTTCAGGGGCAATAATGGTGGCGATAATATTTCCACCAAAAGCGGGACGAATCTGATATAAAATATTTTTAAATGTTTTCTTCTGCTTTTTGTCTTCATGATCCCCGATTTGGAGATCTGTACAATCTGCTGTGAGCCCTGTTCTTAAGTCGCTGGCAACCCGTGGAGCAATATCCCGGCCAATGGCTGTTGCTCCAAATAAGACAATTTGCGGTTTGGATTCGCGTACAAAATCACTTACGATTTTTGCATATGGTAACGTTTCATAAAATTCAAGACGGTCATCGCAAACAGTATGAACCGTATCACAACCATATGAAATAATAGTCTGTCCACTGTCGTCTATACTATTTCCCGACAAGACTATAGCGTCAACGTTGACTTGTAATGTGTCAGCAAGTTCCCGGGCTTGGCATACTAGCTCAAAACTTACTTCTGCCACGTTACCGTGATCCATTTCAATGAAGACCAGTACGTTTTCAGATCGTTTAGCCAAACGTACGATCCTCAATAAGTTCTATAAACATATCGCGAACACCTTCCGGATTAGGTTCGACTTTTTTTAATTCTGAAGCGGCAAACACAACGCTCCGTACTTTTTTAACTTTTGTTGGACTGCCGGGCAAACCAATCTGATCATGATCTGCGCCCACATCATCAGCGGACCACGTTTCAATAAACAAACCTTTTGATTTTAAAAATTTTTTCTTTTGTTCAATTTCATCCTGAAGGATTTCCATTCCGTATTCGCCAGTTGTCGAGCTTCTCTTTACCTCCTGTTCAGCCTCAATAGATGTCCTGGCTTTTTTATATTTCATTAATCGTTTAGCGCCAAATGTTCGCGGACGATTGGCAGTAGAAGTCACAGTGATGAGCAACGGCAAAGATGTTTTTACGGTTTCACTCACCCGTCCCAGGGTACGTTTTAAGGTAATGGATTCTTTATCTGCATTAACGACTTCTTCAACGTAAGTTAGTTGGTTGATACCCAATTTTCCTGCAACTTGGGGGCCGATTTGTGCAGTATCGCCATCGATGGCTTGCCGGCCGCATAGAATGAGATTTACATCCCCAACTTTTTCAATACCAAGGGCAAGTGTATAAGATGTGGCAAGAGTATCGGCGCCGGCAAAATGACGATCAGTAATGAGAATACCATGATCAGCTCCCATATAAAGGGCTTCACGGAGAATATTGGAGGCCCGAGGAGGTCCCATCGTCATAACAGTGACCGTGGCATCAGTCCGGTCTTTAATCTCCAATGCCATTTCCAAAGCATTTAAATCCTCTGGATTAAAAATAGCCGGAAGAGCGCCACGGTTCACTGTGCCATCAGCTTTCATTGCCTCCGCTGTCACATTGTGAGTGTCAGGAACTTGTTTTGCTAATACAATAAGTTTTAACGGCATAATATGCGCAAAGGCCGATCAGAATCTTTTTAGGTTGTGATGTATATGAAATAGATTAGGAATCTGCTTCTTGAACTTGGATTCGCTTCTTTAAAAGTATAAGCATTTCAAAATGTTCACGTGTCGGTAGAAGCTCAAAACAGGTCTCTGCTTCCTTCAGCGCATAATTCCACCAGTCTTTTTTGGTATACATCAGCGCCA
>CAZBEY010000056.1:0-12892 GCA_964491015.1 uncultured bacterium
AATAATTGAATGTGAAATTACACTATTAATTATTTGATGAACAGTAAACACTTTTGTACGAATATATTTTAACAAAATTGTCATAGCGAGGATCCGCCAGCTGGTGGAGACGAAGCTATCCTCTTGGATGTGCTAAGGTCTGGGAAATAATGATGTCTTTATGTTTTTTCAACAAGGGGATTACCACGTCCTCGATTTACATCGGGACTCGGTATGACCGGGTTGGTGTTAGTCTGTTTCTGCAACATTTTCAGACCAGCATGACATTGATGCCATTACACCTGCCATATCTGCAATGAATGTCGCAGATACGGCAAAATACTCTTTTTGGCACGTCAATTGAACTATTCGATGTGCATTTAAACAACAAAAAAGGAGTAAAAAATGACACTCGTAAAATGGACACCAAAAAGACACTACTTAACCAACTTTGATAACATGTTGGATGAATTCTTCAATGATGGCTGGAATTTTCCAGTACTCAATAAAAGCACCAACTGGCTTCCTTCTGTCGATATTAAGGAAACAGATGAAGCTTACACAATTACAGCTGATCTTCCGGGTATGAAAAAGAAAGATGTGAAAGTCACGCTGAATGATGGCGTTTTGGAAATCACAGGTGAACGTACTGTTGAAAATAAAGAAGACAATCCTACTTATCATCGCAGAGAGCGGAGTTATGGCAGCTTTAGCCGTTCTTTCAATCTTCCTGAAACAGTGTTGGAAGATAAAATAACAGCCAGCTTTAAAGACGGAATACTTTCAGTAGAAGTGCCAAAAGCAGAAGAAGTGAAACCTAAAAGCCACGAAATCAAGATTTCGTAACGGATTCACTCGCAAATAAAGAAGTCCTTTTGATTGCTCAAAAGGGCTTCTTTACATATGGGATTTAATCGTTATTTCAATAACACCATCTTCCTGGTTTCATGAAGCTCTTTCTCACTGTCTTTTGAAACAGCATCCAACCGATAAAAGTACATACCCGAAGGAACAGGTCTTCCGTTTTTATCCTTGCTATCCCACATAATACTCTTAAATCCAGCCTTTTCAGTACCATCCACTATAGTTTTAATCTCTCTTCCCATTAGATCATAAATCTTTAAAACTACGATTGATTCTTCTGGTAAGCCATAGCGGATTGAACTAATGGGGTTGAATGGATTGGGTGTATTATTACCTATGGTATATTTTGCTGGAATGAGTCGATCTGTTAACTCCTTTGATTGGATGGCCCTGACAGCGAACCTTTCATAATCAGTCGGAATGGAATGTTGGTTTGCATCATCAACTGCCTCCACTTTATAATAAACGTATTCTCTCAAATATCCACGTGAATATTTCCACTCTGAATTATCAACATATTCCTCTTCTGTTGTAGTGTCATAATCTATATAACCACCCCCACCCGTTTTTTTCAAGATTTGATAATGTTGTAAATCATATTCCTCATTCGCATCCCATGTAATCTTTGGGTGGTTTCCTGCCCACATACCATCAAAATTTTGTGGTTGATATGGAGCAATATTTAGAAAGGAATCACCACCACGCTTTAAAAATTGCACGGTCTCCGGACCAGAATTTTTATATTCTGCCCAATTAAATGCTTCAGTCGTAGAAGTTAGTCCATCACTATTTGTATCCGGAGCTGGTAAAGAATTTCCAATAATAGTTTTTAACATTACACTATTTATCATATGATAATTGAATTCACCATGATAATAAGTCTCGTCCTGATATACTTCATTTTCAACATCATCCGCCCCATCAGGGTCGACATCATCTGCCTCGTAAGATTTTTCATCATAATCACTAGCAGCCATTATAACAGTATTAGGGGCATCTAGGTCGTCAATAAATCCACCAGAATTACATTGCTGCATCCAAAAGACACGTTTATCTTGGGTAATTTGATCAAGTAGGTCGGCAAAATCAGCATCCTGAAGTGTTGCATCCATTAAATATAATGATGAATGACCACTCGCATATTCACCGTGGCCAAATGTCCAGACAAAAAGAAAATCGTCCTCAGTCACCTGGGTAATGCCTTCGCCTGCATCGCCATATGCAAGCCAAGTGAAGATGTCTTCAACATCTGTTTCATAAGCAGAGTAGTCTGTAACCTCAGATATTTCATTATGTCGAACATCCACATCATAGCGGGGATTCTCAGTCGGATAATCACTTCCGTCGCCATATAAAACAAAGATATTTTCATCCTTAAAACCAAGTTCGTACAACATTTCCCACACCAAGTATGTATCGTTCCAAAATGAATTCCAATAGTCAGGACTCATCCTCGAAGTTGGTGGGGGTGGCTCTCCGTCTCCATCGGGTGTATCACCAGTAATTAAAACAGCATAACTTTCTCCACCGGATAAAACACTCAACAATGGATTGACAGGGCCAAATACTAATAACAAACCAATTATAATGATTACATTTGTATTTTTCATAGTTAACCTCGTACATATTATTTAAAAAGAACTAGTTTTACTGAAACCAATGTAGAACCCTCTAAAATAAATACAAAGAAATATATTCCACTACTCACAATTTGCTCGTTTTTATTTTTTCCATCCCAAGTGAGTTCATATTTACCCGGAAGGATATTTTCTTGGTCAATTAACTTCGCTACCTCTTTTCCAGTTATGTCATAGATTCTTACACTGGTATTTGCCATTCGAGTGACAGAGAATTCTATATGTGCCTTGGCATTAAAAGGATTCGGATAGGGGTTACCTATAGTAAAGTGAGTTGGTTGTAATATTTCCGGAGTGAATATACTTGCTCTTGCTTTACTACTAATGTAGTATATATTCCCAAGTTGCGGCTCTATCTTCGCTACAGCTAAATGCGGTATATCATGTTTATCAACAATAAAATCAAAAATCGCTCCAAGGGTCAAATCCAATTCAAAATTATTGATATCCCAACCAGCAATGTCATGATAAGAATAAAACAGTGGACCTTCTCCAGTATAAAATACTATGGGTCTACCATTAATTATCTGGATTTTGGGGCGAATATTATGAAGTTGAGTTAAGTTTGATATGTTTTCAGGATTTGACCATTCATTGTTATTTAACAAAGTACTGTAATAAATATCATAATTTGAATTACGTACCTTAATGAGTTGCTGCCAAACTATGTGCGGTACGTTACCTGAATCTACTGTAATATCAGGATTGATAGCCCAAAGCGTGTCATTTCTTGAAATATTGACCATATTTGACCATTCATTGCCATCATACTTTTGATAATAGGTTTGTTTATCTGGGCCTGAAAGAAAAACTGTATATACTAAATGAATATCATTATTGTTATCTACAACTGCTTCGGGGAATGCTATTTGATGATCAATAGTTATATTGGAAATTACTTCTATATCAGACCAACTATTTCCGTCAAAATATGTCCAAAATAAATCAGCATCAACCCAGAAGACATATACCCAATTATTATTATCAATAATAATATCGTTATTGAAAGCAGTACCTAAACTATCTACAGATAATTGAATTGGGTCACTCCAAACACCCGTTTCTCTATTCATATAAACAACTCGTCCAAAATCTGCATAGAACTTCTCAAAGGTTAAATACAGTGTACCAACGCTGTCTGAAACCATATTTGGTCCATAAACTTGTCCACCATCATCATAAATTTTTTCCGGGATTGACCATGTTTGTCCATCGTCGCTCCAGGAAAAATACAAAGCCATTTCAAAACCAGATGAAGGATAACGCCATACCATGTAAATATTGTCGTTTGAGTCAACACAAATTGAAGGTTCATTACTATAACCACTTTCTAAATTGGAAATATTTATCGGTTCTGACCAAGTGAAAGGTTGTGCATGCAATGCTAAACTAATCGTCACTACAATAATCATTAATACTGCTTTTTTCATGTTGTAATTTTACTCTATCTATATTAAAAGATTTGCCCTTTTCTCAAAACAGTTGTGCTACTAACCCTACTTGAATCCAGCTTAATTTCTGTAATATTTTAATGAATATATTACTGTTCCATAATATGTTCTAGTATTTCTTTTTCATCTATAGAACTCATTAGGGATAATTTGGCGTTAACTACACCACAACTCCCCCATCCACCGGCAGAACTGCACCGCTGATATAACTGGCTTCTTCACTTGCCAAAAAGCAATAAAGATTGGCTACATCTTCAGGTTTTCCCCAGCGTTTTAGAGGCACTTTATCTCCCATCATTTTGATGATTTCTTCCGGCATACCAGCAATCATGTCTGTTTTAATAAATCCCGGAGCTACAGCATTAACTCGGATTCCATATTTTCCCAATTCCCGTGCCCATACTTTCGTCATGCCTTCCAGTCCAGCTTTGGCTGCAACGTAATTGGTCTGTCCGTAATTTCCAAAACGAGCCACAACCGATGATGCATTTAAAATAACACCGGCCCCCTGTTCCCTCATGACTTCTGCAGCGTATTTTGTGCATAAGTACACACCACGTAAATTGACCTTGATAACTTTATCAAACTGCTCTTCATCCATTTTTTCCAGAGTTTTATCCTGTAAAATTCCCGCATTATTGACAATGACATTAATCCGACCGTGATCATCTTTCACTTGGTTTATTAATAATCTGACACTATTTGACCTTCTGACATCCGTTTCGATAAAAAAACATTTTGCACCCAGTTCTTCTTCAGCTGCATTACCTGCCCTTTCATCAAAATCTGCGATATAAACAATTCCACCTTCGTCTGTGAATTTTTTGGCTGTGGCTTTTCCAATTCCCCGCCCACCGCCGGTTATAATGCATACCTTATCTTGTAAAAGATTCATTCTATTTCTCCATGAAAATTACATTAAGTTTTGACGTTTAAAGAGTGCATTGCAAAACCATTTGCACAAATTAAAAAGAGTAAAATTCGCTTGATTTTCGTTGAAAAACTTGTCTATAGCCCCACTATTGACTGCATTTTCCGCCTTAATCATGCAAATTTTACTTCCTTTTTCTTCACACATCTGGTTTCTCAAAGCACTCTTAAAATTACACAATTGAATTTGTTCTTGAAAGGACTCCAATGATTTTAGACAATATATTACACGCAATCGGTAATACACCCACTGTAAAACTGAACAGGATCGGAAGCAATTTGGATTGTGATCTCTACGCCAAATGTGAATTTTTTAACCCGGGCGGCTCTGTCAAGGATAGAATCGGGTACCGAATGGTAGAACAGGCAGAAAAATCCGGAAGAATCAAACCGGGCGATACTTTAATTGAACCTACTTCAGGCAATACGGGCATCGGAATCGCCTTGGCGGCCGCAGTAAAAGGATATCACTGTCTTATTGTGATGCCTGAAAAAATGAGTAAAGAAAAACAAGTTGTTCTGGAAGCATTGGGTGCAAAAATTGTCCGTACACCAACAGAAGCCGCTTGGAATGATCCCGAAAGCCATATTTCCATTGCTAAAAAATTAAATGGCGAAATACCCGATTCCCATATTTTGGATCAATACGCTAATCCGGACAATCCGGATGCTCATTACGAAGGGACTGCAGGAGAAATATTGGCTGATTTTGGGATAGGGCTGGACATGTGCGTGATGGGTGCAGGCACCGGCGGAACTATCACCGGCGTTGCCAGAAAATTAAAACAAAAAATTCCATCCATTAAAATTGTCGGCGCTGATCCATTCGGGTCCATTCTGGGCGGAGGCGATGAAGTATTTCCCTATCAGGTTGAAGGAATCGGATATGATTTTTTTCCAGACGTGTTGGACAATACCCTCGTGGACAAATACGTGAAAGTAAACGATCAGGATTCTTTTCGTTTAGCACGGAGATTGATAAAGGAAGAAGGTCTCCTTTGCGGCGGATCAAGCGGAACGGCCATGGTGGCAGCGATGAAGGAAGCCAAGGAGCTGAAAAAAGGACAAAAATGTCTTGTGATATTACCAGACGGCGTGAGAAACTACATGTCTAAATTCCTCTCTGACAATTGGATGAAAGAACAGGGATTTGGTGGATGAGTGGAGATGGGAAATGGAAGATGAATAGACTCTTCACTTTATTTATATTTCTCACCAATTTGGTTATTCCTTCCGAACCGGATGAACGAGGATATATTGTAAAAGTGGGTGATGATTCCCCTGATTTTCAAATGCGGCTCATCGATGGTTCAACAATTACAAAACAGGAATTAAAAGGAATAATTGTTGTTTTGCAATTCACCGCCAGCTGGTGTTCAGTTTGTCGAAAAGAAATGCCCCATCTGGAAAATGAAGTTTGGCAGAAATTTAAAGATCAGGATTTCATTTTAATCGGTGTGGATCGCGATGAACCGTTGGATTTGGTTAAAAAGTTCGGGGATGAAATGAATATTACTTATCCCATGGCTCTCGACCCTGGAGCAGATATTTTTGCTTTATTTGCTGACAAAGAAGCCGGTGTCACTCGAAATATCGTATTGGATAAAAATGGTCGAATCGCTTTCCTCACGCGACTCTATGATGAGAAAGAATTCAACGCAATGATCGGTAAAATTGAGGAGCTGTTAACTATCAAATAATTTCGAATTGATTCCTTATTCCTCATTACTAACATAATATGAATGCTCAACCTAAAAGATTCTTATGGGCTATCTTGAAGAATATCCGCCAAACGCAATATATCGTGGATGGTGATTTCATTGTCAAAATCAATGTCTGACGTACACATTTCCATATCACTCGGAATGTTTTCACCTAAGATAAATAACACAATTTTATCCAAATCCTTTATTGTGATTTCTTGATCTCTATCCACATCACCCAATAGACAAGGTTTTCCCTTAGCGGTAGCTGTAATGATTGCCGGTGATGAGGTCGAATCGTTGGCAATGAGTCGTGTAACTAATGAATATTTATATGACTGACCATTGACGAGTCCATAATCCGGAAAAGATTCAGAACCTATGGAAATGCTGGTCAGAAATAGACTATCACGATGAACATCAACGACAAAACCAGAGATCGTATCACCCCCGGATAATTTTGCAGGATCGTCCCAGGTTAAAGTGATCTGATGCCATTGGGATGTATCTGCCTGGAGATTGGCTACAGGATTAGGATCCAGAGAATCAGGGGCTAAATAATTCTGAACTATCAGGGCAGTATTATAAATATTCAATCTACCTCCACTGACGGTAATTCCAATCAATGAAGAAACAGAATCCGTTCCATCAAGAATCATTTTTTTTAAAATCACGGCAGCTTCAGCCCCATAAGCTTTGTAGAATTCGACAAATCCGGGGGACATGATCGAATGCACTAGGCCCACGGTACCGGCCACGTGGGGAGATGCAAATGATGTGCCCGTTAATGTTAATGTTCCTCCACCAGTCCAGGCTGAGAGAATTCCTGTCCCCGGTGCCCCAAGATCAATCGAACTTGCTCCATAAGCAGCACTGGGATTTTTCCCATCATTATTCATGGTATTTGTGACCGTAATGATATAATCACTTTCGCAGCCGGTTGGAACATCTCCGGTACTATCAACATCAATATTGGTATTCATCGTAGCGGTGGCGTTTAAAATACCGTATTCCCCCAAGGCATTATACATATCGTTCCACATAGAATACTCCTGGGAACCGCAATCAGCTTTATCCACTCCAAAACTGCTGTTCGTTGCCACAATAAATGCACCTAAAGCACCATTAGTTGAATCATATAAAGCCCTCTGATCTAATATATAGCCGTATGCCTCCAATGCAATAGATGTGGATTGAGTTCTCACACTGGCAGTCATCAGCTTGACATTCCAATTGACGCCGGCAACCCGATATCCGTTATTCCCTTTTGCACCGATAATTCCTGCAACGTGAGTTCCGTGACCTATACTTGGAATTGATCCATCGCTATTGGTAGCATCCCAGCCGTGAATATCATCAACATAACCGTTATGATCGTCATCGATACCGTTGCCAGATATTTCATGAGAATTCGTCCATAGATTTGGTGCTAAATCCTCATGTGCAGCCATAATTCCGTCATCCACAACAGCCACAACGATTGTATCCCCCAATGCATTCAATCCACCTGTGGAAAAATCCCAAGCTTCCGGCGCATTAATATCTGCATCTTCGACACCACCATTCTGACCTGTATTGTGCAAACTCCATTGCTGATCAAATTGATTATCGTCCGGAAAAGTTTGACGGAGCGTGATTTTATGATCTAATTGCGCTTTTTCCACCCATGGATTGTTTCGCATGTCCTCAACAGCAATTTGAGCTGTTATTTGCTTATTGATAATTCGAACCTTGTAAATACCAAGGCGTTTTACGATGGGTTTTTCGATCGCATAATTCGAACTCTGTAAAACAGATTTGAATGTACTCCTTTTGATACCCCTTTTTAGTTTAACTAAAATATAATTTTCATTTGAAACCTGGGCTGTGACCAGAGATAGAGTCATTATTAATAATAATATTTTTCTCATTGCGTCGATAATTATTCGTTCATTCATGTGGTGGGCACGTTTACCGGCACTCATCCATTGATAACAGATTTAGCTTTTTTGATAATCTCTACAGCAAACTTTTCCGGAATACCTGTTTTTGCAACAATGTCATCCTCCGATGTTTTTGCAATCATTTCTGTGGATTCGAAACTTTGCAGTAATTTTTTGACTCGTTTGGGACCCATTCCGGGAAGGTCGTTAAAAACGGACTTCAAAGCGTCTTTGCGCTTACTCCGTTGAAATGTGATTGCAAATCGATGAGCTTCATCGCGAATACGACGAAGTAAGATTAAACCGGGTGATTGTTTATGGATAGACTGAGCCTCTGACTGTCCGGGAATAAATACTTCTTCCAATCGCTTTGCTAATCCAATAATCGGAATATAATCCAGCCCCAATTCCCTTAATGCAGAAACAGCCATGCTCAATTGACCTTTTCCTCCATCGATCAATATAAGATCAGGGAAACTGCTTTTCTCTTTTTTTAGTCTTAAGTACCGACGATGAACGACTTCCCGCATGGCAGCAAAATCGTCGATACCCATAACTGTTTTGACTTTAAATTTTCTATAATCGGATTTCTTTGGTTTTCCATCGACAAAACAAACCATGGATGCTACTGTATTCGTCCCGCCCAAATGGGATATATCGAATGCCTCAATCCGTCTTGGGGGTGCTTTTAATTGCAAATCCTCCCTTAATTGATTCACCATCTTCGGGACCAGTTCGCGGCGTTTCTTCCGGTTAATCAACCATTCTCCCAATAAGAGTTTTGCATTCTGATAGGATAATCTGACTTCCTTGGCCTTTTCACCCCGTTGAGGTTGATGAATGATCACTTTCTTTCCTTTTTTTTCCGAAAGCCATTCTTCAAGTTCATTTTGCCCTTCAGGCAAAGTGGACACTGTAATTTCATTGGGTAAAAAATCTGTATCCATGTAAAACCGCGAAATAACGGATGAAAATACATTGGAAATATTTTCATCAAGATTTTGCAATGATATTTTTTCACGACCGAAAATTCTCCCATTACGGACACGGAGAATTGTCATAACACCGATATCATCCTCTTGTGCCAGGGCAAAAATATCACGATCATCAAAATTCGCAGCTACTTTTCGCTGCCGCGCTTTAAAATTCCTTACTGCATTGAGCTGATCCCGCACCATGGCGGCATCTTCATATCGAAAATCTGATGCGGCTATTTCCATCTGTTTTTGAATGTAATCTTCCGTTTCCTTTGTTTGGCCTTGTAAAAATTTTATCACACGATCGATCATCGCATTATAATGATCTCTAGTCACTTTCCCTTCGCAGGGTCCTTCGCACTTTTTAATATGATAATCCAGGCAAAGTTTGATTTTTCTATCTGCCACTATTCTATCATCCATGAAAAAACTACAGCTTCGAACCGGGAATATTTTATGCAGCGCTTTTAACGAATAGCGAAGGTTTTTAACATCAGTGTAGGGTCCGAAATACTTGGATCCGTCCTTTTCTATTTTCCGCGTGAGCAATACTTGAGGGTAGGGTTCGTTCGTTATGCGTATATATGGAAATGATTTATCGTCTTTTAGACTCACATTATATTTTGGTTTTATTTTCCTGATCATATTCGCTTCAGTGAGTAGTGCTTCGACGTTGTTCCTGACTACAATCCACTCCACATCAACGATGCGTTTGATCATAGACTGATTTTTCGGTGTCTGGTATTTATTCTTCTGAAAATAGGAACGAACACGATTCCGAAGGTTTATTGCTTTGCCGATATAGATTATTTTGCCTTCATTATTTTTAAACTGGTATATCCCTGGTTTTGTGGGGACATTCTTGAGTTTTTCTTTAATAATACTCATAACTCAATTTATCGGAAATAATTTTTCAATATTATTGGGGACTTTTTGAGCCTTTAAATACAATAACACAGGAGAAAAATGCTCCTGTTTAAGTTTATGAGCAACATTGTCAGGAGAAATTGTGTAACGCCCAATTGTTTTTTCCGTTTCCCATTCCACGTCATCTATTGAAGCATAAATTAATTCTGAACAGACGATTTCATTTTTCGATTCAACATCAAAATTAAAATCGTAGTCCTTACCAATTTGTGAAAATGCATTGATTAAATAGGATTGTTTCTTTTCCGAAGTCAAATCATCGTATCGAACGACACCAAAATCATCAACATTCAAAAAATGTTCAAGAGTATTGATCTGTACACCCGGACGTAGAGCTTCTATTATCATATGTCCTTCTCGAATGGACTCGTGAAAATTTGGACCAGAATAATGATACTTTTTCTTTGCTTCATCATAAATTGCAGGTAATTCATCCCAGACACCCAGTTTTTGCAATTCTAACTCATTCCCACACCAAAGTCCAACATGCGACCAATATCCGGGAATCAAATGATCTGTTAACCGGAAAGGTGCTTTTTCCAATAGTATATCCATCGGTTGAAGCTCTGAAATAATTTTCGCTTTTTCCTCATCTGAAATACTATCCATTTTTCCTCGGCGAGAAACAATTATCCCCGCTGAATTTCCAAATAATTTACTCGCTTGCTGTGTTGCGTTGATCGTGATCAACCGAAGGCGGTCTTCAACTTCATTTTTGAAAATGTTATACTTTTTTAACGCAAAAATAGATTCAAGTTCCTCATGACCTTTTTCATGAATGTCTGCATAGGATGGACTTCCATAGATCAGCATATTTAGGTATGTATTATCGGGATCGTTTTTAACCAGTTCAGAATTCGGATGATCTTTTTCCCATTGTTCAATCCTCGAAACTAATTCAATGACTCGTACCATTCTTGCCATTTTCTTTTTATCTGTATAGCTTTCAGAAACAACTCTCAAATATCCTTCCACATCTGGATCGACACCGATTTCATTAATAATAAATCGAAGTTTACTATGCTCTTCGTAAGGAGCGACTGCCACCAGATAGTTATCGTACAACAGCAACGCAAAGGCAAGACCCAGCTTTAATTTCTTAATAACCGTTTTTCCTGCATCGTCATTTGGGTTGATCTGAATATATTCCTGGGGTTTTCCGCCAAACAATTGTCTAATTCTACTCTTTTGGTAAAAAAATGTGGGATTTTCATCATTAATTATGAGAGTAACGTTTTTATTCGTCAAGGGTGCGAATTTTGCGATACCGATAAGAAGTTTTTCGCGTAATTCTTTGTATCGTGTCGCCGCATAATTCAGATAATTAATATCTGATGCTTTTAATACATCTTTTTTACTCAATTCTAAAAATGTTCTTATAGCTCGAACTCGCCATACAAGGGCATATTCGATTTGGGGTTGGAAGTTAAAAATTATCTCATGGATATCTACAGTCTCACGAGTGAGCAAGTCAATGGCAGAAATTGATGAGGAAATTTTATCAAATTCAACATTTGGATCATCTTGTTGACTATTTACAAAAGACATACAAAAAATCATAATTAGTAAATATTTTAAGAGTTGATGCATAATCAAATTGTTATTATTTCTCCAGCTGGTATATGTGTTTTAGAAGTTACAAAATTTATGTTAGAATTTATCATGAATGAAAGATTGGAAATATAGTGTGTTAGAATTAATGTTTTGTATTAATATTCAGAAACAATTTCGCCAAAATTTTTGTTAATGAATTAACAAAATAAAATATCCCAAGGAGATATGATGAATTCAAGAATAATCAAACTGTTATCATTTGCACTGGTCCTATCTGTCGTTACGATTGGAGTAGTGAGTGGATACAACTCATCAAATGATACTAAAACCGATTCCCTTAAGAAAGAATGCACTCATAAATGCGATGCAAAATGTGATCATAAAGATGCTACAAAATGTGATCATAAAGATGCCGCAAAATGTGAAAAGCATTCGGCAGAAAAATGCGATCATAAAGATGGTGAAAAATGTAAAAAACTTTCATCTGAAAAATGCAGTCATGCAGGCAGCGACAGTACAAAACATTCTGGTTCTTGCTGCAAAAAAGGTGACACTAAAAAATGTAAAATGGAATCAGAGAAAAAAGACGAAAAAGCCCCTGAAGGATCTGGAAATAATTAAAATATAATAAACGAACTCAGTATGAAAAGCCCTTGGCATTCCAAGGGCTTTTTAATTACAAAGTTTTTCGGTTCTATATTTATTTAGAATATTCTCGCATTGCCTCTACTAACTTCTCCACTCCCTCTTTCGCCATAGCATTATAAATTGACGCCCTAAATCCCCCCACAGAACGGTGACCTTTTAATGTAACAAGTCCTCGTTGCATACAATAATCCAGGAAAGGCTGTTCGTCTCCTCCGTCGGTAAAAACAAAAGGGACATTCATCAGTGATCTGTCTTCTTCAGCGATGGGACTTTTAAACATTGGGTTTCGTTCAATTTCGT
>CAZBEY010000057.1:0-12803 GCA_964491015.1 uncultured bacterium
AAAAGGCAACTATCCCAATCCATTTAATCCTGCTACGAATATCCAATTTGAATTACACAAAGACACCCATGTTGAGATCACTATATATGATATTTTAGGCAGGGAGGTGAAAAAACTGGTGAGCGGTGAACTGGTGAGTGGGGACCATCAGGTAATTTGGGATGGGACTAATGACTTGGGAATATCTGTGAGCGCCGGTGTCTATTTCTACCAATTACGTGCTGATGACTATGGTCAGACAAAGAAAATGATATTTTTAAAATGAGATTCACAAAAGTCATAATCGAATTACTTTTAATTACTATTCTGTTTCCTCAAATAGATAAGGGGAAAGAACAATCCCAACCCGTTCCAAAGAAGTCTAATGATGGTTTCATTTTTGAACGCTCTAAACAGAAATCTCATATTCAAGAAATAATAAACTCGGGTAAAATAGCCTCCTACGATCAGCAAAACAATTATTCCGTAGAGAAGGGTATTGAAGAGGATGACATCATGATAGAGCCAGAAATGTCCGTTTCCTCGCGACACTATAATCCGAACCGATCTGTAAATGATACACTTGCGTATTATCCAGCTTCTGGCAGCTGGAGCAGCCAATTCATCATGAGCCCAGGTGATGCAATGTTAATGACGTTTAAGATGCCGACAGATGGAATCATAAAAGGGATCAACATTCCGGTATATGAATGGGGGACCGGTGACCAGGAACTCACTGTTTCGTTGCACAAACTGCAGTATCCTCATGATATTAATGGAAATGAATATTCAATGGGAATTGTTGATGGCAACGGCTGGATCGGCGGTTACGATATGGACAGCACAGGCATACATATTTCCGGTGATATTTATACACCGGGAGGAGCTAAAGGAGTTTGTGATAGTAATGATACGGTCTATCCCTACATAACCGACCCTTTGTTGGCTTCGGAGTTGGGAGTGGGGCCGCCAAATGTTCCGCCGCAGGGTGTGGTCTGGCCAGATAGTGACCATGCGGTGATTATGACGCCTCAAACGTATCCTGATTTTGCAATATCCGGTAATCAGAATAATTGGATTAACCTTCAAGAATTTGGTGTGGAACATGAATTTCAGACTAATGATTGGATTGGACTTCTGTTCCAGTTTACCGGACAAGGAGATGGGAGCACTGATGAACCAGTAGGATTTTTCTATGGATACGGGGACGGTTTGGTTGATCCGTGGAGATTTCTCAAATTCTATGGTAAGTGTGGTGGTACTTCGGGAAATGGCGGTTGGCATATCAGGCACTGGTTGATCAGGACTGAACTAGCAGTGGAATTGACCGGAGACCGAGGCCCTGTTTTTAGGGAAGTCAGTGAACTTAATACCGCAATTTCAACTGAAAGTAGAACAGTTACGGCTCATATTACTGATGATAATCCCAGTGGCGGCGATGTAGGGGTTGCTTCCGCACAAATTATTTATCAACTTGATTCATTAACTGCACAATTAAATACAATTGAAATGACATTGATAAGTGGAGATAACCAAGATGGTATCTGGGGAGGCGATATTCCAGGTCAAGAATTTGGTATGTTTGTTTACTGGAAATTAAGAGCTGTGGATATAAATGGAAATGTTGCCGAATTTGAATCACAGGCATATTATATTTTCCAACCCACATTTAATGAGTTAATATTCTTAAATCAAAATATTGATTATGGTATTGGTCTTCCACTAGGATTTGATATAATTAGATTATATTTTTATTGGGATAATCACAATTTTGATGTTTGGCCGGCATGGAATGGACCCTTAACGGATGCCTTATTAGAACAATATGATGTATTGATAGAATTAACTAATGGAAATGGTCCAATTTATAACAATGATGATGAAGTGAAAAATTGGTGGGGTAGGGATAAAACCTATATCGTTTCTGGCGATGAATGGTTAGGCTCTCGCTCCGGTTGGAAGGACGGTCCGACTGAAGAGGGGAGTGTAGCCAAAAGTATTCTGGGGATTGCCTATCAATACAATGATATAAATTATACTGATTCCGGTGATCAGGAAGGAATATCGCGATTAATGTCTGATTCTACAGGAGTTACCAGTGTATTATATGAATTTCTATCAGATTCATTATTGTTGAATTATGACCCCGATTATGAAACTGGAAATTATAATTGGCTGGATGGGTTTGAAGTTGTTGATGGATATACAATTGATATGACAGCTTACTCGGGTATTTTGGACAGCAATGGTAATATTCCTGTTGATGCTGAAATTTACAATGTAATGGTTCATGGACAAGCGGGTAACGGAGGTAAAAGTGCTTTCATGTCCTTTGATCCAATCGCATTAAATACAACACCCGGTTATCATTGGATAGGGGCTTCCAGTTACTGGAATTTGTCTCACCCTAACTGTCCACCAAACGCCAGTCCGCTGGTGAGTGTGTATGAAGCATTACAGGATATTGTTTCAGTTGAAGATGTAAGAGAACAACCCACAACTTTTTCATTAAAAGGCAACTATCCCAATCCATTTAATCCTGCTACGAATATCCAATTTGAATTAACCCAAAATGCTCACGTTACCTTGACGATCTATGATTTATTGGGCATGGAAGTGAAAGCACTGGTGAGTGGTGAACTGGTGAGCGGGGACCATCAAGTTATTTGGGATGGAACTAATGATTTTGGAATATCTGTGAGCGCCGGGGTCTATTTCTACCAATTACGTGCTGATGACTATGGTCAGACAAAGAAAATGATATTTTTAAAATGAGATTCACAAAAGTCATAATCGAATTACTTTTAATTACTATTCTGTTTCCTCAAATAGATAAGGGGAAAGAACAATCTCGATCCATTCCAAAGAAGTTTAATGACGGACACGTTTTTGAACTGATAAATGACCAAAACCGAATCAATTCCGATGAAATACGTCAAAGTCCAGGTTATGATAATCGTTTTAATTATTCCAGAAATAACCATAGTGAAGAGAATGATATTATAATAAAACCCGGAATATCCATTCCTTCCCGACAATATAATCCAAACCGCTCCTTGCAAGATACACTGGTTTACTTTCCCCGTCTTACCTGGGGAAAATTCATTATGTATCCCGGAGATGCTATGTGGACAGTATATAAAATGCCAACTGATGGTATTTTAAAGGGTGTCAACGTCCCTGTGTATGAATGGGGTACGGGCGATCAACAACTGACGATATCACTACACAAGATGACTTATCCATATACCTCAAATGGGACGATGTATCCATCTTCTGCTGTGGACGGTGCAGGCTGGATTGGCGGTTATGATATGGATTCTACCACAGGTTGGGTGTCCATTGAAGGAGCAACCTATACTCCAGGGGGAACACAGGGTGTCTGTGATACGAGTGATTTTGTTGTTACTGGAGCCGGGGATCCACTTGGAACTGATCTAGCAGTTTCTGGTCCTCCAGGAACACCGTTGATGGGTTTACTTTGGCCCGATGGTTCCACAGCAGCAATAATGACTCCATCAACGCATCCAGACTATGAGGTAGGTGGAAATGAAGCAAATTGGATTGACTTGGCAGATTATGGTTCTGAAGTTAATTTGCTTCAAGGAGAATGGGTTGGTATACTGGTTGCTTCCACTGGAGCTGGTGGCGGTGATGATGATGCTACTGGTTTCTTTTATGATCCTGGATGGGGGATTGTGGATCCGTGGGTATCTGGCAAATTCTATGGAGGTTGTACCGGTACATCTGGAAATGGTGGTTGGCACATTCGCAGTTGGGTATTCAATTTTCAGCTTGCTGTTGAATTAACTGGTGATCGGGGACCTGTTTTTGAAAGTTTTAGTGATCTTCCAACGACACTTTCTACAGAAGGAAGACCGGTACAAGCTTACATTACAGATGATAATCCCGGTGGAGGTGAAGCAGGTGTTGTCTCATCAAGGTTTTATTATCAGATTGATTCACTCACAGCACCCTTGGATTCAGTGGAAATGTTTCTGATAAATGGCAATGCGGAAGATGGTATTTGGGAAGGAGAAACTCCGGAAATTTGGGAATGTGAGGCTGTTTATTGGTACTTAAAGGCTACTGATTTCAATGGCAACTCCACCAAGACTGAAACGAAGCATTATTTAATTTTTTGTCCAAATGAAACAAATGATTTGATATTCAATAATCAGGATATGTTATTCGGGAATCTAATCTATTCATCATATCTCTATTTCTATTGGGGTGGAAAGGGGTTTGATATTTGGGACGCGAGTTATGGGGGATTGAGCGCTGAACTACTCAACAATTATTCTACAGTAATAGAATTAACTGGTAACGGAGGACCTATCTATAATAACGATGATGAAATAAAGGATTGGTGGGATGGTGATAAAACATACATTGTATGCGGTGATGAATGGTTAGGATACCGAACGGGTTGGGTAAACGGTCCAACTGAAGATGGGAGTGTGGCCAAGAGTATACTGGGTGTTGCATATGAATATAATGACATCAACTATTCTTCCTCAGGTGATAAAGAAGGTATATCTCGACTAATTCCTGATTCAGCGGGGTTCGCCAGTATTTTATATGAATTTTTATCCGATTCATTATTGGTGAATTATGATCCACACACTATTACTGGAAATAATAATTGGCTCGATGGGATTGATCCCGTCGAAGGTTACACCGTAGATATGACAGCTTATTCATTGGTTCTGGATAGTGCAGATCAAGTTACCCCACCTGTAGGTTCGGAAATATACAATGTAATGATCCATGGTCAGCAAGGTAATGGTGGTAGGAGTGCATTTTTAGCCTTTGATCCTATTTCCCTGTACACTGTGCCTTCTTCCTACTGGATAAACGTTTCTGCTGACACGAACGGAAATAGCGCTGGAGTCAGTCCTTTGGTTCAAGCTTATGAAGGTCTTTCTACCATATTAAGTGTCGAGAATGATGTTGCTACACCAACAGCTTTTTCATTAAAAGGTAACTATCCTAATCCATTTAATCCTGTTACAAACATTCATTACGAGGTTCACAAGAATACACACGTAAAGATCACGATCTATGATTTATTGGGTAGGGAAGTGAAAAAACTGGTGAGTGGTGAACTGGTGAGCGGGGACCATCAGGTAATTTGGGATGGGACTAATGACTTTGGAATATCTGTGAGCGCCGGAATTTATCTCTATCAATTACGGACCAAAAATTTTATCCAGACGAAGAAGATGTTGCTTTTGAAATGAAACTCTTTAAAAAAAGAATTTTGCAGAAGCTATGTGTTTCCCCAAAGTTCTAAATAAAAACCAGGTGGTGATTAATACAAGAACTTCCCCAAACCTACGTTTTTTTAAAGTGAATAAATTTAGAGTTGGCAGACATGCCCGATTAGCTCTACAAAGCAAGACAGACAAGCAATTTATTCAGACAAGGAAGATGGTGCTATTGAGATGGGTATTTTATTCGTGTAGAGCTATACTTATATTTAATATACTTCAAGACAATGTATTTTTAATGGAGCATTGACGCTGGGCGGTGAAGAACCCCATACAGAATTGAAAAAAGGAATTGGAATCATGAACAAAATGATCAAAAACGTAATGATAATAGCCGTTATACATTTATTATTTTTCTCTTCCGGGTACGGACAAGAAAATGAAGGAATACAGAAAAATAAATTTGGTGTAGGCGTAATGATTGAAAGAGGCTCGAAAATTTATTTCCCTATATTAATAAAACCCAGGATAAGGTTAGAAACTGAAATTAGTTTTAATCAAAACGAATATAAAAAGAATGATTTTGAAAGTGAATATACTGCATTAAGTGTAGGAATGGGGGTTCTGTCATTAACACAATATGAAAATATCACAACTTATTACGGAGTCCGATTTGGGTATATAAACACATTGAATAAAAATGAGTATAATTTTCTCACTCGGGAAGGAATTTCAAAGAATACACAAAATGGTTACTATATAGCTCCGGTCGGGGGTGCTGAATATTCTTTTGCAAAACGCTTTAGTATCGGTCCGGAAATCAGTATTGATTATTCCAATTCAAATGGAAATGAAAACACCGATGACAGTAATAATAATTCTTCATCTAAAAGTCTCATGGTGAATGGAGGTGTTGTACTCAGGTTTTATTTAAAGTGAACCAGAAATTCATGACGGGTAATCAATCAATTAAACCAGAATCTATCTCCATATTTACGTAGACATCTTTCCCTCCAACCACTGTCCTCATAACTTCGGTTTCTAAAATTTCTTCAGGATTAATGATAGTAATATCTTTTGATAAAGCGATAAAGTCTGCCAGTTTTCCTGCTTCAATAGTCCCCAACTTGTCTTCCTGAAATCCCGCAAAGGCGCTGTTGTGAGTATAACAACGGAGTGCCTCTTCAACAGATATTTTTTCCTTCGGAAACCAGCCATTGGGATTTTTTCCGTCTCGAGTATGACGGGTTACAGCTGTATATATCCCCATGAGCGGATCAAGAGATGCCACAGGCCAATCAGAACCAAATGTTACATTGGCGCCGGATTCCAATAGCGATTTAAAAACATAGGTTCCCTTCAATACGCTATCATCTACTCGCTTGTGAGCCCAGGAACCGTCGTCGTATAAATGAGCCGGCTGCATGGAAGCCGTAATTCCATTCTTGTTGAATCGGTCGATATCCCTATGTAATAAATGTTGCGCATGCTCAATTCGCGACCGGCGATCTCTTTTGCCATGCTCATTTTCGATTACTTTGAATTCATCCAGTATCCACTCATTCGCCCTGGTGCCGATGGCGTGGACAGCCATTTGAAACCCCTCCTTGTCCGCTGCGCGAAGTATTCTTCTTAATTCTAAGGTATCAGCTGCAACCACAAGCCCGGTTGTATTGGGATTATCTTTATAGGGTTTGTGCATCCAGGCTGTCCGTGAGCCGAGAGAGCCATCAAGCAATACCTTTATTCCATGCCAGCGCAGCCAATCATCACCGCTTCCGTGTTGTTTATTATAATTGAATATTTTATTCCACGAGCTAAAGTGGGGAAGGGCATAAATGCGGAGGGATAATTGATCCTTATTACGGACATAAGTTTCGAACCCTTTCCAGGAACACATGTCATGAACCTGGGTGACGCCGATGGAAGCGGCATACTCCATGGCTTTATGAAGGGCTGCGTCCATTTCTCCATCCGATTCAGGTGGGATGACAGTCCATAGGAGGTTTTCCGCATTATCCCTAAGAATTCCCGTCGCTTCTCCATGTTCATCTCTTTCAATCAAACCACCGGGCGGATTGGGAGTCTCTTTCGTAATTCCAGCCAATTCAAGAGCTTTTGAATTGGCCAATGCCATGTGACCATCAAGGCGGCCCAACACAACAGGAATTTCTACCGTAAATGAATCAATCCACTCTTTAGATGGTAATTCACCACCCCATAATTCATGATCCCATCCGCCGCCTTGAGCCCATTGCCCGGAGGGCAATTCTTTCACAAATTCCTTTATTCTATTAATAAAATCGTCTTTAGAAAGAACATCCCGCAGATTGATGCTCAGGAGTTGAAATCCGCCTTCGATAAAATGGGTATGACTGTCGACGAAACCGGGAACAACGAATTGACCGTTTAAATCAACTAACTCCGTTTTAGGTCCGAGAAATGTTTTGTAATCAGGACCAACGGATAGAATCGTCTCACCTTTTATGGCAATGAATTCAGCGCCGGGATGGTTTGCATTTCCCGTCCAGATATTTCCGTTATAGTAAATCTTATCAGCGTGGGGAGTTTGTTCAAATGAATTTGAAAGAAATAATGTCATAGCGATTATGGCTTTGTTAAACATGATGGCTGAATTTTATTTTGACCGAAAACATTTTCCGGAATAAATACGTGTTATTTTTTCATTAGGCATAATTTGTCCAAAAACGTCACTTCAAATTAGGTTTTATTTGAATAATACACAAAGTATCCTAAATAAAGATAGAGGAGTTACATAAACACCTTTTCATTCCACTATTCTCCATCCACCGCCATTCAACATAATCTTTTATGCACACTCCATTTAATTAATTACCTCCGGGAAGTTTTTAATAAACCTTCGGAAGGCTCTGGATTATCAAACACACATAGCATAAAACATTATTCCGGAAATTTTTAGGAACCTTCCGAAGGTTTGAGCTAAAATAAACCATAGCTTCCACAAAGTTTGTTTTTGTTATATTGTATTTTTTTAGCATCTTTCATTTACTATATTACATTTTCCATCTCCCATCACCCATCATCCATCTCTTATTACCGACTACTCCGCCCGTTACCAATAGTTAGTTCTCTGCCATTGCTCCGTATGGATTAATCGAGGTAAATTTGCCGTTATGGCAGAGTTTAAAGTACATACAGATTTTTCACCTCAAGGTGATCAGCCCCAGGCAATTGGCGGATTGATAGATGGATTAAACAGCGGAGACCCGTACCAAACCCTCTTGGGCGTTACCGGGAGCGGTAAAACTTTTACCATGGCTAAAGTGATTGAAAAAGTTCAACGTCCTACGTTGATTATGTCACACAATAAAACCTTGGCGGCCCAGCTCTATGGGGAATTCAAGCAGTTGTTTCCGGAAAATGCGGTGGATTATTTTATCAGTTATTATGATTATTATCAACCGGAAGCTTACATGCCGGTGACGGATACTTTTATTGAAAAAGACATGTCCGTTAATGAAGAAATAGACAAACTCCGTTTGAAAACAACCAGCTCCCTCATGGAACGGAATGATGTGATTGTGGTCAGCTCTGTTTCTTGCATTTACGGTCTCGGTTCACCGGAAGATTATAAGGATAAGGTTATTCATTTAAAATGTGGTGAACTCCTGAACAGAAAAGCATTTATGAAAAACCTGGTTAATATCCATTATGCCCGAAACGACACCAGTTTTGAGCGCAGTACATTTCGCGTTCACGGAGATGTAATTGAAGTCTGCCTGGCCTATGAGGAAATGGGAATTCGTATTGAAATGTTCGGGACTCAGGTGGAAAAAATTACACGATTTCAACCGTTAACAGGCGAAATTATCCGGGAGATGGATTCGGACTTCATCTATCCCGGAAAGCATTTTGTCACGGACCAGGGAACGATTAACCGGATTGTGGTGGAAATTCGCCGGGAGCTCCATGAGCGTCTGGAATTCCTGCGATCCAACGAAAAACTACTGGAAGCACAGCGTTTGGAGCAACGAACCAATTTTGATCTGGAAATGATGGTTGAAATCGGCTATTGTTCCGGGATTGAAAATTATTCCCGTTATTTTGCTGGACGGAAAGAAGGGGAGAGGCCATTTACTCTTATCGATTTTTTCCCGGATAATTTTTTGACATTCATGGATGAATCTCATGTTTCTCTCTCCCAAATAAAAGGAATGTACAATGGTGATCGTGCGCGGAAAGAAGTGTTGGTTGAACACGGATTTAGATTGCCAAGTGCCCTGGATAACCGTCCACTGAAAATTAACGAATTCATGTCAATGCAAAATCAAATAGTTTTTGTTTCTGCCACACCAGCCGATCGTGAATTGGAATTGTGCAACGGGGTTGTGATTGAACAGGTGATTCGCCCCACCGGGCTATTGGACCCGGTCGTGGATGTGAGAGGAACAGAGGGGCAGATGGATGATCTGATGGGAGAAATTCGTTCCAGAACCAAGCAAAACCAACGGGTACTGGTTACGACCATTACCAAACGCATGGCGGAAGATTTGACGGAATATTTACGTGGATTGAACTTAAAAGTCCGCTACCTCCATAGCGATGTGCCGACGTTGGAACGTGTCCAGATATTGCGTGATTTGAGGCTAGGTGAATTTGATGTTTTGGTTGGAATCAATTTATTGAGAGAAGGGCTTGATTTGCCGGAAGTGTCCCTTGTTGTTGTTCTGGATGCTGATAAACAAGGTTTTTTACGATCCAGGAGTTCTCTCATGCAGGTAGCTGGCCGCGCTGCCCGGCATTTGGGTGGAGAAGTCATTTTATACGGTGATAAAATAACCGACGCCATGGATTACCTCATTAAAGAAACAACTCGGAGGCGGAAAATCCAGGAAACATATAACAAAGAACATTGTATTACTCCCAAAACAATCTATAAATCGGTAGACAATATTATGCAATCCACAGCAGTAGCTGATAATTATTCAGAAGAACGATATGAAACGAAATCCACCCGAAAGGGCAGTGATTTTAACGATTTGGACCGGCAGATGGCTGTGGAAATTATGCGTCAGGAAATGCTGGAAGCGGCTGAAAAACTGGAATTTGAAAAAGCAGCACATTTACGGGATGAGATAGAAAAAATGGAAAAAGAACTGCAGAAGGTATTTTAACATGAGGGAACAGTATTTACTATATTCAGGATTGAAAAACAATGAATAGAAAAATCATAAAGCAAAATAATTATGCAAATCGTCATTATGTAATTGAACAACATTACGTTTTATTGTCAATAACCTATCCAAAATTTGAATTGAGTAAGAACCATAATTTTTCAAGAATGAGGATTGCATAGATAAATGAAAGTATTGGTAACAGGAGGAGCAGGATATATTGGTTCCCACGTGGTATTGGGTTTGATTGAAAATGGATATGATGTTGTCATATTGGACGATTTATCCCTTGGTTGTCTGGAAAATATCCACGAAAAAGCCGAATTCAACAAGGGAAGTACTCTGGATGAAACTGCACTCAATAATGTTCTGTCAACAGAAATCGATGCAGTTATTCATTTGGCAGCCTTCAAAGCAGCCGGTGAATCCATGACCCATCCGGAAAAATATTCCAGAAATAATATCAACGGAACCATGAACTTATTGAATGCCATGATGGCTCATGACGTAAAGAAATTTGTTTTTTCATCCACAGCGGCGGTTTACGGCTACCCGGAATATCTACCTGTGGATGAGAACCATCCCTTAAAACCAATCAATTATTATGGATATACCAAACTGAATATAGAAAATTCATTGAAATGGTATAGTGATTTGAGGAATTTGAAATTCGCATCATTGCGGTATTTTAATGCTGCCGGTTATGATTTGCATGGCAGGCTATCCGGGCTGGAAAAAAATCCTCAAAACCTATTACCAATTGTCATGGAAGTAGCCAAAGGTCAGCGAAATTCAATGGATATTTTTGGCGATGATTATGACACCCCGGACGGCACCGGCGTTCGGGATTACATCCATGTGAATGACTTGGCATCTGCCCACGTGAAGGCACTACAATATTTGGAGGAAAACGATTCATTGACAGTTAATCTTGCCACGGGAGATGGGTATTCTGTATTGGATGTTATTAACGAAGCAAAGACCGTTTCCGGTAGAGAAATAAACTACAATATTGTCGGGAGGCGTGAGGGAGACCCGGCAGAACTCATTGCCACGTCCAAAAAAGCGAATGAAATATTGGACTGGTTTCCTCAATATTCGGATTTAAATACCATTTTAAATTCTATGTGGGACGTTTACAATGCAGGAGGAACACAATGATTGATCTGGATCGATTACAAAAAGCTTCAGGAATTATTGGAAATTCAGATGCCATAAGGCAAGCACTGGAAATGATGGCTCAAGTCGCTCCGGTGGATATTTCAGTTCTGATCTCCGGAGAATCTGGAACCGGAAAAGAAATGGTCGCAAAAGGGCTCCATAAATTCAGCAAGCGGTCCCAACAGGAGATGGTTACGGTTAACTGCGGCGCTATTCCTGCCGGTATAATTGAGAGTGAATTATTCGGTCATAAGAAAGGCGCATACACCGGGGCAGGTGAAGATAGGAAAGGCTATTTTGAAACGGCCAATAAGGGAACCATTTTCCTTGACGAAATAGGCGAAATGCCTCTGGAAACGCAGGTTAAATTGCTTCGAGTATTGGAATCGGGAGAATTTATGCGAGTTGGCGATTCTCAAACCAGAAGAACCGATGTGCGCGTTATTGCTGCCACCAATAAGGAATTGGGGGAATTGGTTCAAAAAGAACAATTTCGCCAGGACCTCTATTTTCGGTTAAAAACAGTCACGATTGATATACCACCCCTTCGTCGCCGAATTGACGATTTATCCCTTCTGGTGGAACGATTTGCCCTGGAATTTACCCGGAGCAACGACATCTCCTACCGGGGGTTTGTCCCGGAGTCTATTCGTCGAATGAAACAGTACGATTGGCCGGGAAATGTGAGAGAATTGAAGAATTTTGTTGAAAGCATTCTGGTGATGGAACGGGGGGAGCGCATTACGGTTGAGATGGCGGAAAAAAAATTGGGGTTAACTCATCCAATTGACCGAAATGAAAATCTGCCCGTGGTCATTCATCAATCACCGGAACAAGCTGAACGTGAATTGATACTGCGCCAATTATTGTTGTTACGACAAGACGTGGAAACCATCAAAACCTTGATGGGGCAAGGGGGATCGCCTGTTCAGCCGGTTTCCTTTTATCACGAAAATTCGGTGAATGAACTACCGAGGGAAATGCAAATTGATGAAAATAGTCATTACAGTATTCGCAGCGACGCTATTGGTGATATGAATCTGGAAGCATTGGAGAAAGAAGCTATTTCCCGGACGCTGCAGCATTATAATAACAATCGACGGGCTGCTGCCAAATCCCTGGGGATGAGCGAGCGAACATTGTACAGGAAAATTGATCAATATGATCTGGGTAGAAAGATTAAACGGACGAATGGGAAAAGTGAATAAAATGAAAAAATATCCACCATCAATTTTCAATAGGCCATCTTTTTTCCGCAACTCACCAATCACCAGTTCCCGCTCACCACTCACCA